>JANPGI010000482.1:0-2691 GCA_031423875.1 Verrucomicrobiota bacterium
TATTTTATGGCAAAAGCTGTCACCAAGAAGGCCAAGACAAAATCACCGAAGATCAAAACCGGCGAGGAATTACCGTTGGATCAAGCCGAGTCCTCCGCGACGATTGCCGCCGCGCCAGTTGAATCCTCGCCCTCGCCCGAACCGCCACTGGCAAACGACCAAGATGCCGTGCGTTATTCCAGCCGCCCGCCCAGTCCGCCGCCAGTCGATGTGGACGCGCCTCTCCAGCCGCCGACAGGTCCTATTGAAGCCAGTGTTCCGGCGCAGCCTCGCGGGGTAGTTGAGCCGCGTCGCAATGAGCGGGATAAAATCGCCAACTCACTCAACATCGCCAAGCTCCAAGCGATGCCGATGACTGAGCTGAACACCATGGCCAAAGACATGGGCGTGGAAAATTACGGCACGATGCGCAAGCACGAGGTCATCTTCCACATCCTCCAGAAAAATGCCGAGCGCGCGGGCGTGCTGTTCTCCGAAGGCGTGCTGGAAGTCTTGCCGGACGGCTATGGCTTCCTGCGCTCGCAGAGTTTCAACTACCTGTCATGCCCGGAAGACATCTACGTTTCACCGTCGCAGATTCGCCGGTTTGATTTGCAGACCGGCAACTTGATCGCCGGCCAGATCCGTCCGCCGAAGGAAAAGGAAAAGTTTTTCGCACTGCTCAAGGTCGAAGCCGTGGACGGCGAAGAGCCGGACAAGGCCAAGGACAAGACGCATTTCGAGAATCTCACGCCGTTGTTCCCGAACAAACGCTTCATCCTCGAAACCGGCAAAGAAGAGCTTTCCACCCGCGTGCTCGATCTCGTATGTCCCATCGGCAAAGGTTCACGCGGCCTCATCGTCGCGCCGCCGCGCACCGGCAAAACCGTGTTGATGCAGAAGCTCGCCAACGCGATTCTCAAGAACAACCCGGAGACGTATCTGTTCATCCTGCTGATTGACGAGCGTCCCGAAGAAGTCACCGACATGGAACGCACTTGTATCGGTGCGGAAGTGATTTCCTCCACGTTCGACGAACCGCCGGAGCGCCATGTGCAGGTCGCGGAAATGGTCATCGAGAAGGCCAAGCGCATGATCGAACACAAGCGCGACGTCGTCATCCTGCTCGACTCCATCACCCGTCTCGCTCGCGCCTACAACACCGTGCAACCGCACTCCGGCAAGATTCTCTCCGGCGGTGTGGACGCGAATGCGTTGCACAAACCCAAACGCTTCTTCGGTGCCGCGCGTAACATCGAGGAGGGCGGCTCGCTCTCGATCATCGCTACCGCGCTCGTAGATACCGGATCGCGCATGGATGAAGTCATCTTTGAAGAGTTCAAAGGCACGGGCAACATGGAAGTCCATCTGGATCGCGGCCTCGTGGATCGCCGGATATTCCCTTCGATCAACGTCGAACGATCCGGCACGCGCAAAGAAGAATTGCTCTACCACCCGGACGAACTCAACAAGATCGTCCTGCTGCGCCGCGCCCTGACCGGCGTGCCTCCCGTGGAAGCGATGGAACTGTTGCTCGGCAAACTCAAGAAGACCGGCAGCAACATCGAGTTCCTCATCGGCATGGCGGTGGGTTGATTGCGTTAACTCGCGGTGATCCAGACCAGCGTCCCACTCGGCAGCAAATCGTAGAGTGAAATCAAATCCACATCCGCTAGATGGATGCAGCCGAGCGACGTGGGCTTGCCGAGCGAGTCTTGATCGCCAAAGCCGTGGATGTAGATGTAGCGCGAGTGCGTGTCCACATCGCCGCTGCGATTGAAGCCTTCCTCCAATCCTTCGAGCCACATGATCCGCGTGGTGATGGACTCCAACGGCAGGCCGTCGCGCAGATGCCCGATGACTTTGCGATGTTTGAAGATTGTTCCAGCTTCGCAGCCACCGCCGATTTTTTCCGCGATGCGATGTAGACCGAGCGGAGTTTTGTTCGAGCCTTTGATCTGGCCGATGCCGAACTTGGAGGTGGAGATGCGAAATTCTTTGGTGAGTTGGTAGGGCGCGTCACTCCGTGCGCGCCGTTCTTGGTCTGTAACTATTCCGACGGCGCACACAGAGTGATGCGCCCCACCTTGAATTTGCTCGAATAGCGTGCCGGTCTGGGTGGCGACGTTGGCTGCAAAGACGAATTGCGGCGGCGTGATGCTGAGTTCCTGACAGCGGCGCAGGCAATCGGTCAATGTTTGACGAGCGTTCATTCTTCCAAGCATGGCGGAACGGCAGATTCCAACAGCGTCACCAGTTCCGGCTGCATGAATTGAAAATCGTCCGGGATATTCAGGCAGACGACGCGCTTGCCCACCAGCTCATCGGAAAATCTTTCACGCAACCGCCGCAGATGTTTCTTTTCCATCACGAATACGATGTCCGCCCAGCCGATGTGACCGGCGGTAACTTTGATTCGCGCTCCGGTTTCTGTTCCCGCCGAACGCGCTTGGATACCGTCCACGCCATGGAACATTTTCTCAGCGGTCGGGCTGCGCCAGCGATTGCGACTGCAAACAAAGAGCAGTTTCCGCAGTTGTGACATGGGCGCTACTTCAACTTCTTCACTAACACCTTGGAGTTGCGACCGCTTTGATCGTATTTCTCACGGCGCGCCGGCGGGAGATCGTCGGGCGTGCCTTCGCTGAAGCCGCCTTTGGATTGGAAGTAGGTGAACGCCTGGGTCGAAAGCGTGAGCAGTTCGCCGAGGCC
>JANPGI010000483.1:0-7790 GCA_031423875.1 Verrucomicrobiota bacterium
GTTCACAGTCGTGGCGAGTGGCACTGCACCTCTCTCTTATCAATGGTATTTCGCCAGTGCGCCCATCCTCAATGGGACGAATGCGACTCATGGGATAACTGCTGCGACTACGAATGATGCAGGTGGTTATTTCGTGACCGTGAACAATCCCTACGGCTCGGCCACAAGTTCCGTAGCCGCGCTAACGGTCAATGTGCCGAACACCAACGGCGATTGGTACGTCTCGCCGACGGGCAACGACGCAAACCCCGGCACCATCGCCGCGCCGTTCGCCACATTAAACAAAGCGCAGTCCGTCGCGTTGCCGGGCAATATCATCTACATGCGCGGCGGCACTTATCTCCCAAGCTCCACCATCCGCATCACGAACTCAGGCACGGCGGGAAACAAGATTCAGTTGCTCGCGTATCCGGGCGAATTTCCGTACATCAACTTCACCAACCAGCCCTACGGCTCGAACAATCGCGGTATTCTTTTCCCCACCAACGCAAATCACTGGATCGTCAAAGGATTGGAGATCGGCTTCGCGGGCGACAATGGCATCAAAGTGGAAGGCAGCCATCATCGCTTCGAGCAACTTGTCCTTCACAACAATGGCGACAGCGGCATTCAGATCGGTTTCGGCCACGACGACGTGAATCCCGGCGGTCAACTCGCAGCGTTCGTCGAGGTCGTGAATTGCGATTCGTACAAGAACTACGATTCCGACAGCAACGGCGGCGATGCGGACGGTTTTGCGGCCAAGATGCACTGTGGCCAGGGCATCGTGTTCACGGGCTGCCGCGCGTGGGAAAATTCCGACGATGGCTGGGATTTGTTTGAGACGGATTACAGCGTGGTCATCAGCAACTGCTGGACTTGGCGTAGCGCACCGTACGGTCAGGGCAACGGCAACGGTTTCAAGCTCGGCGGCAATGGCGCGGGCGGCGATTCCAAAGGCACGCACTATATCTACAACTCGGTGGCGTTCGGGCACAAAGTGAATGGATTCACGCAGAACAGTCACAAGGACGGCAACGTGGTCATCAACTGCCTGTCCTTCACCAATGGATCGAGCGGCTACAACTACTTCTTTGAAGGCAGCCTGAACTCCGGCAAACAAAACGTATTCAAGAACAACGTCGGCATCCGCCGCAATCCAGCCAGCAGCGGCAACAACTTCATCGAAGACAACGCGCCGCTCGAACAGAACAACACCTGGAATCTCGCCGTCACTCCGAACTATGCAGACTACGTGAGCCTTCTCGAAACCGCCGCCAAAGCCGCGCGCCAACCCGACGGCAGTCTGCCCACCGGCTTCGCACGATTGATTTCCGGCAGCGATCTCATAGATCAAGGCGTGAACGTCGGTCAGCCCTTCAATGGTGCTGCGCCCGACCTCGGGCCTTACGAATATCCATGACTCATCGTACAGCGCGGTAAAAGCGGCGGTTGAAATTAGTCGCCTGCATGTCATTCACACTGCCAGTCCCGTTGTTGAGAATTATGCTCCCGATGTTCGTCCAGACAGCGAAGTTGGTGGTGGCCTGCACAGTCACATTGGTCGTGCTCGGTCCGCAAAGCTGGAGTTGAAATCGGTTTGCTCCATGTCCGTACGACACGAAGCCGGGTGTGGTGGATTCGATCGCGACCAGTTGCAGATCAAAGCTGATGTCGGAGCTGTTCACAGCCGCCTGATGGATTTCCACCGCCAGCGTGTTCGTGCCATTGACGAGCAACATGGGATTCACCGGAAAGCTGAACCAGGTGTCTTCCACGTTTGTCAGTTGCAGTGATGCAAGGGTGTTGTAAGCGGCGTTGGTCGCGAGTTGGTAATTCAGGATGCGTGTGCCGTTGAGATAAACCGCTGCGCCATCGTCGATCACAAGTTTCAATGTCAGGCTTTCAAGACAGGGTGCATTGTCCACGGCAAATTGTTTTCGGAAGTAGGTGGTCACGTATCTGTTCACAGAGTTGCCGCCATAACCGACCACGGTTTTTTCATCGCCATTGCCGTAACCCAGTTGCGCCACACCATTGCTCCATGACGCATCGTTGAATCCCGGATCGCGCCAAGCCATTCCTTGATCTGTGCCTTTGTCCATGTATCTCCATGTTGCGCCAGCGGGCACGATGATTTGCGGTAATCGTGCGCCATCACCGCTGGTACGGGCAAAATAGTAGAGCGGCTGCGCTGACGATGTTTCGCTCAACGTAAAGTAGCCGTTGCCATTTGCGTCAAAGGCGACCGCTTCACCGTTGGGTTCCGCAGGCGTGCCGATGACAGGAACGGTCACTGGCGCGGCGGAGAGCGCGTTGTTGATGCTTTGGCCGTTGGTACGCGTCCACAATCGCGCGAAATCTTCCTGCCGGATCAAAATCTCTTTGCCCGTGGGCGAGATGTCCGCTGCTGATGGAATGTTGAATGTGACGTTGCGCACGAAAACGAGAGTGACGTTCGTTCCAGAATTGAGCGCAGCCTGACTGGTCGAATAGATGCGGCTGGTCGTGCTTTCTTTCGTGACGATGAACAGATCGCCCGTCCACGGATCAATGAATAGCGACTCGGCGTTGTGCGGGCTGTCAGGATAACTGAGCGTGATGGCGCGAACGCCTTTCACGCCGACCGTTGGAGGGTTCGTGTACTGCCGCGCATGAACTGCAGGCTCGGGTATCTGGTAAACTCGGATACTGCTACGATTCTCGCTGTTGTCCCCGATGTCACCCACATAGAGATACGAGACATTCGTCAACGGCCCCGGACCGATGCCGATGTCTTCGTAGTCCGTATGCGTCGCGCCAGTGAGCGTGTAGGTGCCGAGCAACCGTCCTTGCGTATCGAGCGCGAAGAGACGGGCGGAGTCGCCGGAGTCATTGTGTGTCCAGATCACATTCGCGTTGTTACGACTGGCGATGATGCCGGAACATTCGCCCAGAGCGGGAAGCGAAACAATCCCGATGCTGACGCCATTGGCAAAAGTCGGCGCACCGTAAGAGGACATCTGAGCCAGTCCGAACAGCAACGCAAGAATGCAGAGTTGGAAACTCGGATTCTCGCCGGAGGAATTATCCTTGGTGATCACAAATAGAACGGCTGCGGGCAGTTTAACTCACAAGCTCCATCGGTCAACGTAGGCATGGCAAATGTCAGCAATAAAAATGGCCGGCTGATTTCTCAGCCGGCCATTGTGTTTCGTCAGATTGATTACTGATTGATGAGCCGGAAGAACACGCTGCCGTTCGCCGGATCCACAGTCACTCCCACGGGGCTGCTGCCGCCAGCGGGATAATCAAACCAAGTGCCAGCCAGACCGTTGGTCTGCGATTGCAACTTGAACGCTCCGGTCCAAGTGAACGTCAGCGCGTTGCCCGACTGCGAGGTGTTGAGCGTGGGTTGTCCGACATTGCTGACCACAGACAATGTTCCAGTGGCCGGATTGAAGCTCCAAGCCAATCCCGCGCCGGGTGAACCGACGATGCTGGCGAAGTTGCTGGTGGGCGTGGTCGCGCTGGCGATCACAAACGAATCTCCCGCCGTCAACGTGCCGCTGAGGTTCGCCACGGTGAGCGTGCCACCGTAGTTCAATGTGCCTACGCCGGTGATCAGGTCTTTCGTGCCAGCGGTTTTGTTGACTTCGATGGAGGTGTTGCCAGCGAGTGTCAGGTCGCCGCTGACGGTGAGCGTGCCGATGGATGTGCCGGGCGCAAGTGTGCCGCCGGAGTTGACGGTGACGGGTCCGGTGATGGTGCCGTTACCACCGAGCGTGCCTTCAGCCACGATGACTTCGGAGACGGTGGCCGTGCCATTGAGCAGGAGTGTTCCAGCCCCGGCCTTGGTGAATCCACCATTGCTGAGTGCGCCGGTCAATGTAGTGCTGGCACTGTTGCTCGTAGTGATGACGCGGCTGGCTGCGCCGAAATCAATCGAGCCGCCCAGCGTGAGAGGATTACTGCCTTCGATGGTGAGCGCCTGATTGGTGCCGGTTGGCCAGGCGATGGCGTTGCCAACGGTTCTCGCACCGCCGAGTGCATAGAGGCGTTTGAAGGTGCTGACGTTGTTCTCAAAACTCAACGTGCCGGTGCCGATGGGTCCGGAAGTCACGACGGGGCTGCCAGTGGAGTCAATCCCGAATCCGATGCCGCCGTCGGCGATGACCGTGCCGCCAGCGTAGGTGTTGGCAGCGGTGAGGATCGTGTTGCCAGCCACGCCCGCAGTCGGAGAGCGCCGACCGAGTGCGCCCGCACCTGAAATGACGCCGTTGTAGGTCTGGTTGCCCTGATTGTTGTAAGTGGCGAAGGTGAATGTGCCGTTAAGAACGAGGTCGGCGTTGAACGTGAGCGTGTTGGTCAATCCGTTGTTGATGCGGACACGCGTGCCTGCGGTACTCGCGCCAGTCGGCGTGATCGTCAGAGTGCGACCCGATGTGCCGGAAAGGTCACCGTTCAAGATGACTGCGCTGTTACCCGTGGTGGCAAAGGTCAACGTGCTGTTCTCGACCACTTGCACCCCATTGGTGATAGTCGTCGCCGCCGGGAATGACAACGCGCCGCCGGCCAACGTCGCCGCGCCAGTGCCGAGACCGTTTGCATTCAGAAGAATCACCGTGCCGTTGCTGATCACCGTACCGCCTCCGTAGGTGTGGGCAGCGTTCAAGGCCAGCGAGCCGCCTCCGATCTTGGTCAAGCTGCCTGCACCTGTGATGGCAGGTGTGTTCGTATAACTGATGGCCGTGAGAATATCATACGTGCCGCCGGACGCACCGAGAGTTGTACCGCGATTAGCGTTGATGCTGCCGCTTGTTGTGACCTGCAACGTGCCGCCGTTGAGTATCAATTGATCGGCGACGAACGCGCCGGGAGCTGTGCCAAGATTGCTTCCCGTTGCGATGCTCAACACGCCGCCGTTGACCGTGGCCTTGCCGGTGAAGGTGTTCACCGTGCTCAATGTCAACGTGCCTGAGCCGCTCTTGGTCAACGTCGCCACACCGCCAATAGAGCCGGTGGTCGTCGTGCCGATGGTGTAATTCTGAGTACCGCTGACAGTGATGGAGTTCGGACTGATGACGCCCACGAGATCAACCGCTGGAGACGCGCTGCCGCCGTTGTTGAAGGTGACATTGTCGTTGTTCACGAAGAGGGTGGAATCGCCAGTCCAGTTGGGAGTAGCCGTGTCCCATAGATTCGCGCCGCTGCCGACCCAAGTGAGATTGTTTGGGATGGCAACCGTCAATGCAACGGCTGTGGAAGTCGCCGCTGGAGAACATGTGCCGCTGACGATCACATCGTAACCATTGGGAGCGGTCACACCGTCTGTGAGCGCGACTGGATTGATGGTCAAGGTGGCGGTGGTCGCGCCGGAAATGTTTCCGCCGTTAGAAAGGTTCGTTCCATCGCGACGCCATTGATAGGAAAGGCCGGCACCGGAAGCCACCACGTTGAAACTGGCACTGCCGCCGAGCGCAGGATTTTGTGCCGTGGGTTGAGTGCCGATGCTCGGCGCGGTGTTGACGGTGACGATCACGCTGCCGGTCATATTACCGACGCAAGAGGAAGTCGTATTGCTGGCAACCACGGTGTATGTGCCTGCGACATTCTGTAAACCGAAATCCAACGCTGCCCCATTGCCCGGCAGTGCCGAGCCGACATCTACTCCGGCGCGTTTCAATTGGTAATCCCTGCCAGCTTCGGAATTGGAAAGTCCGACGGAAACTCCGGGATCTCCAGAGCACAATGAACCGCCACCCGTGACATTGAACGCCGTGCCGGGTATGCAATTCAACGGGACGACCTCTGCCCAAGTCTTGGCGATGCGCAATTCATCCACGTAAAAATTGCCGGGGGGGGCGGGAGTCGTCTGCACGACCACAGCGATGGATGCCAGTGTGGAACTGGAGGCATCCGTACCGGTGGTGGTGCTGATGGTGGATGCGGGCACACTGCCTTCGGCAACACCGAACGAGCCGGGATCAATCCAGAGCGCATACTCGTCGTTGGCAGAGTTGAGAACGAATTTGTACCGCACCACGATCAAATGCGTGCCAGCACTCAAAGCGGTGGAATTGGTCACGGTAGCCGCCGTGCTCGAGTTTTTACCGAGCGCCAGTTTACCATCTGGAGTCAGGAAAACCGTCATCGCCGATGACAGAGCGGTGGGGGATGACGATAGCGCAAAGATTTGTTTCAACCCGCCAGGATTGGCCTGCACATTCAGCAGGAAGGAATAGTACACGGTGGGATTCAGATCGGAGAGCGTCTGGCTGGTGAATGGCCTGCCTCGATTACGCCCGCTGCTTGGAGTCGTGGGCGAAAACCATAACGCGATCCCCGTCGGGGTCGGCTGCCCCGGAAAACTCATGCTGAATCCATTAGTGGTCACCGCGCTGCCGGTGCCGGTGGAGTTGAGGGCGATTGACCAGTTGGTCACACTGCTTCCACCGGTCAGTCCCAAGCGTTCATTGTTGGGATAATCGAAGCCTTCATAGAGCGGCAATGTTTGGGCTTGGATGCCGCATGTGATGAGCAGCCCCAACAACAGCGCAAGGCTGAATCGTGATTGCATATGGTTTGATGGTTGGTTTTTCATGATCGTGTTTGGTTGGTTATGAATGAGTGCCGCCGTCCCCTTCACTAGACAAAATATTCCAACGCGAAAAGAATTCACGCAGGTCAATGTAACAAGTCTGTGCTTCATGCGAACGGTTGGATTGCATCCACACTAACACACGACCTGAGTTGGTCAGCCTGTAATTGTTGCAGAACCGCCTTGATAAAGTGCCCCGTGAAAACCGGAATCCACACAGGGGAAAACCCTGCTGCCGCCCCACCACCATCCCAACTGTGCGCTCATGTCCTTCAGGGGCTTTTACAACGCGCGCAATCGTTTTGGACCGGGAAATAGATAGACGAGTCCGTGCATGCGCTCTACGCCTGCACCGGAGAAAGTCATCGGCGGCAGGGTTGACCTACGCTCCTTCAAACAAACAACCGCTTCATCACTTCATCCGCCAGAACTTCATAGGCCGCCGAGCCTGCGCTGTATTTGTCGTAATGGATGATGGGTTTGCCGAAGCTCGGCGCTTCCGCGAGTTTCGTGCTGCGCGGGATGACAGTTTCAAACACGCGCTCGGCCAACTGGCTGCGGACTTCGCTCACGACTTCGTTGGAAAGTTTAGTGCGGGCATCGAACATCGTCATCACCACACCGAAGATGTTCAGATGCGGATTCACTCCGGCCTCCCGGAGTTGCCCCAGCACGCGGCTCATCATGGAGATGCCTTCGAGCGCGTAATACTCGCATTGCAACGGCACGAGCACGCCATCGGTGGCGGCAAAGGCGTTGAGCGTAAGAATCCCCAGCGACGGCGGGCAATCCACGAGGATCACATCGTAGTTCCCGGAGTCGCGCACGGGTTGCAACGCCATCTTCAGGCGCATGAGATGATTCTCGGAACGCGCCAGTTCGACATCCGCGCCGCACAAATCCACCTCACTGGGAATCAGCCACAGCCGTTCGTAAGCAGTGGGTTTGATCTTCTCAGTAAGTGTTCCTTCGCCAAACAGCGGGCGATAGGCGCTCGCACCCTCCACTTTCTCCACGCCGACGCCGCTGGTGGCATTGGCCTGCGGATCAAGATCGAATAGCAACACGCGCTTGCCAGCGGCAGCCATGCACGCGGCGAGGTTCACCGATGTGGTGGTCTTGCCGACTCCACCCTTCTGATTTGCGACCGCGATGACTTTGGTTAGCACGCGGCAGATTTAAGGCCAAGCGGAGCGGCGATTCAATTTTTCTTTGCGATAACTTTCTTTCG
>JANPGI010000484.1:0-2280 GCA_031423875.1 Verrucomicrobiota bacterium
TTAGTAAGGTTTGGATTAAAAAAATCCACCCAGTTGGTGTTCCAATTCGAGAAGGGCACTAGTTCGACGATCAAGCGATAGCGGAATGAAAGATCGCGGACATCCAAGTTGGCTTGTGGCGGTTTTTCCACGGCAGCACCACTCAACGCGCGGATGTAGGCGATGACGTAGTTGCTGGTAAATTTAAGCGTCGCAGGCGCATTCAGGTCACGGAATGGTTTCCCATTGAACAGATATTTGGGGGTGCTGAGAAGACCGACGATGTGATGGCCGTTGGTCAAGACATCAGCAGGGTTACCAGGAACTGCGTTAAACGAAGTAGCTGTGTCCGTGTAACCGAAGATGTTAGTAACCGGTGCGGCTGGAGGATCAAAGTTCACTTGAACATTCGTGATCCCCTCGACGTAGTTGGTCAAATCATCCAACCCGCGCGCTCCGTTACGGATCGCGTCTATCAAAAAATTTGCGTCCTGAACGATGATGGTTTCCTCGCGATTCTCGCGTTGGACGTTCAAGCCAAATGGCAATGCACCCACGATGGCAACCAAAGCGAATCCGATGATGGCCAGAGCGAGAGCGATCTCCACCATCGTGAAGGCGGATCGTTCGCTGGTAGGGCGCAGTCCTCCGCGCGCTGTTGCCGAACTGCCACCCGACGGCTCGCACGGAGTGCCGCGCGCCACCTGATCTGATGTCAACAGCACTTTCATTTGATCTCCTGTTTTTCGAGTTTGGCGCGTCCGGTCAGGCTATCTATGCGGACGAGAGAGAATGCGTTACTGCTGTTGCCCACCGGCGACTCGGTGATGGTTGGCAAGAACTGAGTCGCCACGCCATTACTGCGTGAGAAATTCACACTCCCTCGCGCCACCGGTATGTATTCGCCTCCACTCTTGTCCCTGCCACCGAACGTCTCACCCGATGGCGGTTCGATCTGACCGAGGTGATTGAACGCGATGTAGGGCACGGTGACAAAAGTTTTGTTGGGATTGGCGGGGTCGTAGGCTTCCTCCGAGGGAAACGGAATGGTGTTGGTGGTGGCGAACCCATAGACGTCGAACAAACGATCCGACGGCACGGTGGGCAGCGGTGGGTCGTAAATCTTGGTGGGAGCCGCAGTGCGAGCATTGAACTTCCAAGGCGCAACGATGGCTCCATCCGGCATCACCCGCCATTTGGAGAGGTAACGCGGCGAGAGTTGTCCGGGCTGATCTCCCACACTGCGCAGCGTGACAAAGGTGTAGCCGAGAAGTTGCTTGTCATAGAGTTTGGCGGCCTTGTCTTTTTCACTTTGTGGCAGGGTCGTGAATTGATTGCCTCCCACAGTCCGCAATGAATCATTCCAAAAATCTGCCGGGCAGAAGATCATATAGACCGTGGTGCGCTGGCTCATGGCGTGTTGACGTGCCCGTCCGACGTCGTCGAGCAATTGCCGCGTGGACGCCGCGAGCGCGTCCCCTGCCCTGAAGTTCTTGAGCGTCGGCATGGCGATGGCCGCCAAAATGCCGATGATGGACCACCAGCAGTTCGATCAGGGTAAAGGCTGAATTGCGCGCGGAAGTTTTCACGAGATCATTGTGCCCAGTTCAGGATGTTGTCTTTGTTTGCGCCAACATTGGCTTTTGATGTGGTGGAAATCTTTTTATCCTGTCCTTGAGACCAAACGATGACTTCACTTTTGAAATCAAACTGATCGCTACTTCCAGCATCATTGAACAACCCATTAAAGCCCGTCTTTCCGTTATCTTGAGAAACGCTCTGACGTGCATACAAGTGGTCACGAACCGCGCCACTGTTGTCCGAATCTATTGAGATGACATATGGAGTTCCCCACGGGTCACGGTATTCGCCATCCAAACCTACCCCCGGCGAGAAGTCATTCCCAGAAGCATCGCCATTGGATAATTTCGGACTGAGAAACTTGATGCCTTTCGGGTTCTTAACCTGACCTTTATTGATCGTATCGGTCACTGGTGTTTTACGAAATTGTTGTTCATTCATTAAGATGGCGATGATCTGAGAATTGCTTACGTAATTGGTGGTCTTATTGTCAACTGGAGTGAACGGTCCTTGGTTTTGAATTCCATAAGTCGCATCCCGTTCCCCAGAAACATTTCGATCCACAACCGGCAACTGACTGTAAGTGGATTCATACTGCCCGATGGCGGTGACGATGTTATTGATGTCAATTCTTGCCGTGCCACGTTGCGCTGCAATCTTCGCCCTGCCAAGAGCCGGAAAAATCATGGCCGCCAGAATTCCGATGATGGCGATGACGAC
>JANPGI010000485.1:0-3794 GCA_031423875.1 Verrucomicrobiota bacterium
GCTGCGCCGTACGGGTTGCCGGCATCCTGCCAGAACCAGACGCCACGATGTTTGCACTCTGCTGCCGGCAGGGACAAGGCGAGCGCAAGCAGCGTCGCAGTCAGCAGGGGTTTGAACACGCGGATAGGATAACCCGGTCGCCCGAGGAATCCACGGGAAAATCCGGTGTCACCGCTACCGTCTGATTGCATACAGGTGGGTCATGGTGGCGACGTAGAGCACGCGATTCGCGGCGGAGACCGTTGCGCTGATGGGCGTGCGGAGATCAAGTTCCGTCAGAACTTTCTTTTCGCGCTGCGCGGCGAAGACATAAAAATTTCCACTACGTGTGCCGAGATAAACTTTCCCGTCGGCAACGTATGGCGAAGCCCAGACTTCGCCTTTGATCTCGTGCGTCCAAAGTGGCTTGCCACTCTTCGCTTCGACGCAATGAAATTTCCGCCCGCAATCCGCGATGAACACCAGTCCGTCGGACACCGCTGGCGTGGACATGACGTGTTTCTCCAGCGAATACGACCAGAGCAGGCCGTTGGTGGTGATGTCGCCGGTCTGGGTGGCATCAATGCACTTGAGCCAGGCTTCGTTCTTGCCCCACCAAAGATCGCCGCCGCCCGCGACATAGAGCCGGTCGCGCACGAACACGGGCATGCCGTAGATGTTGCTCGGGCTTTCGCGCCGGTTGCCGCTGAACTTGTGAATTTCGGTCTTCGGCGCGGTTGGATCGAAGTCGAACTGGAAAACTTTCTTTAACTTTTGAACCTCCCCAGCCGGTGGATTGCGACCGATGGGTTCAAAGGCATAAACGATTCCGTTGCCACCGCAGAAAAAAACCAGCGTTCTGCCATTGACCTTGGCGAGTGAGGGCGCGGCCCAAGTGTTGTGAAAAACATTGGGGGCGATGTTTTCATCGTCGCGCGCGAGCAGTTTGCCGGTGGTTTTGTCGAGGACGATCAAGCTCGGCGCGTCGGGCGCGCGAATGCGTTTGTGGGTATTGTCCACGCCATTGGCGGTGTTCAGATAAAGATGGTCGCCGTGGATGAGGATCGAACTGTGCGCGGCATCGTGCGGCCAGATGCCAGCTTCGGCGACCAGATCGAAGCGCCAGAGAATGTCCGCGTCCAGCGCACCGGGTTGAAGCAGCTTTCCGTCGGCGGGCGGGTGTAACGGCTCTGGTTTCGTTTCAGCACCGGGGCGAGGTGAGGCAGTCACGTTGGTCGGTGATGTCAGATAGGCCGCTTCATCGCGAAATGGACCGTCGTTGCCATTGGCCAGGCCTTTGGCATCGAGGCAAACCACCGCACCGCGATTATCCACGAGATAGACGCGGTCGCCTTCGACGGTGGCGGTTGAGGACATGCCCATCTTCGGCCAGTCCATGTAGGCATCTTCGTGGCGCTTGGGGACGACGAGTTGCCAGAGCAATTGCCCGTTCTTTTCATCGAAGCACATAAACACGCCGCGATCACCTTGATGTTTCGGATCGCGCGGCTCGTCGTTGTTGGTGCCGATGTAAACGCGCCCGTTCGCGATCACCGGGGTGGAATGGGTCTGCGTGCCGAGCTTGGCCACCCATTTGATATTTCGCCCGGTCTGGAGATCGAAGGATTCCGGCAGACGGCGTTCGGCAGAAACCATGTTGCGCGACCAAGCGGCACCGAACTGAGGTTGATCGGCTGCCACCGCGACAGTAACAACCAGACATCCGCACAGTGTTAATACTGAAATTTTTGGCGACATGATGACGAGGCCACAGGGAAGCGGAACGAAGCGAATTGAACAAGAATTAACCATGACGTACTCGCTGAGGCCATGACTCGTGTTTTTTTTGGCCGTACGGATGTGTGAAGTTTAATTGCGGCATCGCGACCCCAAGATATTACAGTAAGGACGTTGGTGTCGGATTGGTTATTGATGAGCGACCTGCTCTCGCAATGGCATGTGGATAATTCTTGGAGTTACAACCACGGTAAACGTCCCGGTATCGGAACTGACAGCAGCCCGGTCAAATTCAGCGGATTGAATCAACTCTGCGGGGATGGTGGCGTCGTCTGGAAACCCGTCAGCCGGTTCGACGTTCTAACCTGACTTCCAGCGGCACCAACGGCGTGGTTCGTGCCTATTCCAGAGAGGCGACGTATTGCTGAAGTTGCTGGCGCATGGAATTGTTAATCGAGAATCCAGCCGTATTTGCCACGTTTCCAGTCAACGATGCCGCGCCAGATACCTCGGCAGTTCGCCCACTTCTGAAGCGCAGCAAAGATCAACATTTTCGCCGGACTTACTGCAAAGATGTGAACCAACAGCGAGAGCGGGTAAAATCCGACGCGATGTTTCTGGAGGAGATAGAGTCCGTTACGAGTGCTGTAATGGAGTTGAAGGCCGCGATTTTTTGCCAGAGTCGTTTCAACTTTGTGATACATCTTCGCCGTGGGCAGATAAACAATCTTGTATCCGGCAGCTCGGACTCGATAGCAAAGATCAGCGTCTTCAAAGTAAAAGACCAGGTCTTCCTTGAACGCGCCGGTCTTCTGGATCGCCTCTGAACGCAGGAGAACTCCGCAGCCCGTGACGTAATCACATTCCCTGACCTGATCGTATTGATTCCGGTCTGTGCGTTCCCAGCCGAAATGAAAACTGTGACCGTGCAGTGGGTTGATCCTTGCTCCGGCGTGCCAGATCACGTTCGGACGGTCGAAGAAATAAATCTTGGTGCCAATCATGCCCGCTGCGGGGTTTTGCTCTGCGTAATCCACGAGCCGAGTGATCATGTCAGGGTCAACCTCGACATCGTTCGTAGTGCTGAAGATGTATTTAGCCTTGTCCACTAGATACTCCACACCGAGGCTTGCGCCCTTCGCGTAGCCCAGACCTTTTTCGCGTGTCATCAGGTGGACTTTGGGAAATTCCGCCCGCACCATTTCCACCGAGCCGTCAGTAGACGCATTGTCCGACACTACGATTTGTAATCCGGGATAGTTGACCTTTTGAAATGAGCGCAATGTTTCCCGCAAGGAATCTTTGAGGTTCCAATTGACGATGACGACACCGACTGGCGGTTTGCTCATATAATATTTAGATATAGCTAAAACGAGCGATGCCGTATTGCGCAAGTTTTGATTTGGGACAGGCAAAGAATTCAACTCGGATTCGTTCGACTTGAAACACTTAACATTCAATGGGTTTGTGGTTCCGCTCTGTAGTGGGCATTTTAATTCACACACGATGGTCAACAGGCTTTGATTTGCAGGATTTGTCAGAAATCACCCGTTCGTTTGCAAAGAGATGATGGTTGGTTTCGCGACGAGTTCAATTATTACGAATGTTTCGGATGTGGCTGTGTTCAGATTGGCGAAGGCCCGACGAATCTTCCCAAGTATTATCCGCCGAACTATCCTCCTGCAATTTCCTGATGCGGGGCGTTCAATTATCCGAGGGTGAACACAAGATTGAGTTCCATTTTCGCCCACCCGTCACCAGTCTTTATGTCAGTCTTGCTGGCATTGGGCTTGGCCTATTGCTTGCAGGCTTGGTCGTGTTGCTCCACCGTCGCAAAGCGACCTGATGTGGATTGAGCAGTTGTGTGATCTGGAGATTGTCTCGTAGTCCGATGGTTGTGAAACGGTCGAATTGGCTTGAGGAGGATGCGCCGCTGCCGGGGATTTGGCTTGCCCCGACAGGGCTGGTTGCGCATCGTAATATTGTCGAATGCCCACGTGGCGGAATTGGCAGACGCGCTAGATTCAGGTTCTAGTGAGTAACATCGTACAGGTTCAAGTCCTGTCGTGGGCACCACT
>JANPGI010000486.1:0-1634 GCA_031423875.1 Verrucomicrobiota bacterium
GCACGAGCGGTTCATCGGCTTCCTCATCGAGCATTACGCGGGCAACTTCCCGCTCTGGCTCGCGCCGGATCAGGTGCGCGTCATCACGCTCAACGACGACGAAGCGTTGATCAACTACGCCAAGCCCATCGTGGCCGAACTGCGCGCGAACATGGTGCGCGTGGACGCGGACTATAGCGCGACGCCGTTCAAGGCGAAGATTTCCAACGCGGAACAATTGCGCGTCCACACGATGCTGGTCATCGGCGGTCGCGACATGGAAGCCGGCGCAGTGAGCGTGCGCCTCCACCACGGCGGCCCGCAAGGTGCGAAGCCGAAGGGGGAGGTCGTGGCGGAGATTTTGGCGGGCATTCGAGAAAGAAAACCTTAGTTTCCTGTTGGCGAATTCACTTGTGAGGACTACAAACAGGCATGCGAACTTACAAATTTCAATTCGAGATGCCACTCCGCTTCTGCAGCTATCAAGCACTTGCTGAAAAGCTCAATTTGCTTCCAAAAAGGAAAGTGATGCGCCCGCTAATCGTCATCTTTGGCTGTCTGGTGCTGGCGTCGCCTGGCTTCTCGGCGCCGATTGCGTATGAACTGAACTTTAACACCTCGATTTACCGCGTGAACGCCGCCAACAACAACGAAATCTTTTATGGAAATGCGCCGTTCATCTCGGACAGCTTGGCGCTCAGTCCGACCCTCTCGCTCTACAGCGCTGACCCCAACGGAGTCCTATGGAATATCACCGGCGCGCCCGTCCCCGTCGGTCCGACCGGGTTCACCCAGATCGCAGACCTCGACTGGGCCAACAACGGACTTTGGGGCTTCAGCAACCCCGGCAGTTCCCTATTTTTCTTCGATCTCGGATTAAACACGGTGACCTATTCTGCCGCTATCACGGGCTTGGGC
The DNA here is from genome assembly GCA_031423875.1 of Verrucomicrobiota bacterium. Lineage (GTDB taxonomy): Bacteria > Verrucomicrobiota > Verrucomicrobiia > Limisphaerales > JADLHS01 > JADLHS01. The sequence continues at coordinate 898 of JANPGI010000486.1, forward strand.
GCAGCGACCGTCACCGGCGTCGCCTATGACACGACAACCGGCGACATCTACCTCAGCGGCAACACCGGGTTGAACACCGACCAACTTCTCAGGATCCCATTCTCGACCACGTCTGCGGTTATCATCGGCTCGATGCCGATTTCCGACGCGTTCAGCTACATCGCGGACATCGATTTCGACGGCGCCACCGGGAATCTCTACGCGATGAGCTTTTATCATCGCGACTTTTACACGGTGAACACGACCAGTGGCGCGACCACTTTCCAGAGCACGGGCCCGCACCGCGACACTACTGCCATGGCCTTGAATCCCGTCCCGGAGCCCGCGACTCTGGCACTCTTTGGAATGGGCGCACTGATCCTTTCACGGCGAAAAGCGCGGCCATCTGTCCGTCCGTAAAGAGCGGTAATCATCGAAAGCGATCCAGTGGATGCGGAGCCGGCGCGAAGCAAAGGGGGAAGTGGTGGCGGATATTTTGGCGGGGATCAGAGAGCGACGAACGGGTGCGCCTGCGCGATCTGAGCGGTTTAGTCAGAGTTCGCGCGTCAGCGTGTTGGAGCGTCGTAGGATTGTTGCGGACAAGCTAAAGCTTGAACACCAACTTCTCAGTGCTCTCGCCGTTGATCGAGAGTTCTGGTCGCACCCGGTTGATCGTTTTCCTCGCTTCCACCGTGGACGAGTGGTTAGAGTTTTTGTCACATGAGCGAAGCTGAACCTCTCCAGCAAGTCCGGCGCAC
>JANPGI010000487.1:0-5617 GCA_031423875.1 Verrucomicrobiota bacterium
GTGGCGGCGGAGTAAAGCAGTTCTGCTTTGAAGCCGGGCGGGGTCGTCAATTTCTCCGCCGCGACGGGTTTGTCACCTTTTGCGACCTTTGGCGCGGCAGCCAGGTCACTGGCGGCCAACAGAATCATCAGCGGCAGGTTGAACCAAATTGAATTCATACTCTTCATTCCAATAGTGTGTGATCGTTTCGTTAAAAGTTCAGCACTGCGCGAGAATTGCGGCGCAGCACCTTTAGCGGACGCAGCGGGACGGGTTTTGTTCACAAGGGTCACGCGCGCAGTATCATTCTTTTGACAGGGTGTGGGCAATGATTTCTCCGTACGGATTTGAGGCGTCGGGCGAATTTTGAAGAGAACCTGAGTTCCACCATTGCATCCGCCGCGCCAAAGACGGCAAACTCTCCGCCATGAAAATCGGAGTCATCGGGCTGGGAATCATCGGCAATATTTACGCGCGGAACTACGCCGCTGCCGGAGTGCTCTCGGGCACTTGGAATCGCACACCACAACCGGCATCTCCACAGTGGCGCGAGACTCCGGAAGCCGTGACTTCAGGCGCTGACGTGGTTCAGATCGTTGTGGCGGACCCGCCAGCGGTGGAGGCGGTGCTGCGGCAGATCGCACCAGCTCTCGGTGCTGGAAAGATCGTGGTGCAATCGAGCACGATTGATCCAGTCAGCAGCAGAAAATTTGCGGCACTTGTCGCGAGTCGCGGTGCGCGTTATCTCGAAGCGCCGTTCACCGGAAGCAAACCTGCGGCGGAAGCGAGGAAGACAGTTTTCTATCTCGGCGGTGACGCGGCAGTGATCGCCGAGGTCGAGCCGTTGCTCGCGCTCATCTCCGAACACCGGCTCGTGATCGGCACGACGGAGCAGGCGGCGGCACTCAAGCTGGCGATGAATCTAAATATCGCAGTGCAGTTTCAGGGACTGTGTGAGGCGTTGACGCTGGCGCGACGGTCCGGCATTTCGGATGAGGTGTTTTTCTCGGTGTTCGGTACGAACATGGGTTGCTCGCCGCTCGCGAAGCTCAAGGAGCCAAAATTGCGCAGCGGAGATTTCTCACCGCAGTTTTCCGTCAAACACATGCTGAAGGACATGCGTCTGGCGGCGGGCATCAGCGGTAGTGAAGGCTTTTCCGGCCTCGCCACAATACTCAACCGCCTTGCCGAAGCCGAAGCCAGTGGCTTTGGCGATGAAGATTACACCGCGATGATCAAGCTGCTTCGTTGATCGCTTGGCAGATCGTCAACGTCGTTGACTCGGCCCGCTTACACATGCTCATGTCATTTCAGCAAGCTGTTCACATTGGCGAAATGCTTGAAGTGCGCCGCTGCCTCCACTAGAAAGCTTTCCGTTGTGAGCAATCAAAGTCTGTTTTCCCTCGTCCCGCCTCGTTGTGCGCCATCTCTTGATGCAGAGTTCCGCCCGGCTGCGCTCGCCATGCGCGCGTTTTGTGAGCAAGCCCGTCGTGCAGGTCAGCCTCAGGCTGTTCGCATCGCTCTCGAACAAATGGACGGCTCGGTGAGTCACTTCACGACTGAAATTTTCTCCGAGGCCGCAAATCAACTCGAAGCGAATTATCAACACGTCGAGCGCATCCTGAAATTTCTGCTGTGGTCGCGTGGTGGGTGGCGGATTTATTTTGATGGCCCGGCAAATCTCGCGGCCAAGCTGACCGCGCATTATCGCGACGATGCCACCGGACGTTTCGATTCGGAGATCGTTTGCGAAAAGATGTTCGATCACAGGATTGAAATCATTAACACGCGGGACATTCCTGCGGAGCGCACGTCGGCAAAACCGCTCGGTCGGCACCTTGGCGGTTGTCGCATCGGTTTCGATCTTGGCGGGAGTGATCGCAAAGCGGCGGCGGTGATTGATGGCAAAGTTGTTTTCAGCGAGGAGACGGAATGGAATCCTTACTTCCAGACCGATCCGCAGTATCACTTCGACGGCATCATGGAATCGCTGAAGAAAGCCGCCGCGCATCTGCCGCGCGTGGATGCCATCGGCGGGAGTGCGGCGGGGATTTACGTGAACAACCGCGTGAAGGTCGCATCGCTTTTTCGTGGCGTGTCGGCTGATGTTTTCAATCGCCAGGTGAAGGACATGTTCCTCGAAATCCAGAAGCATTGGAACGTTCCGTTCGAGGTCGTCAATGATGGGGAAGTCACTGCGCTGGCGGCTTCGATGTCGCTCGGTGTGAACTCCGTCCTCGGTATTTCGCTCGGCACAAGCACGGCGGGCGGTTGGGTGAACGCTGACGGCAACATCACTTCCTGGATCAATGAACTTGCGTTCGTGCCGGTGGATTATAATCCCGATGCGCCGCGCGATGAGTGGTCAGGCGACCGTGGTTGCAGTGTCCAATATTTCTCGCAGCAATGTGTCGGGCGACTGCTCGCGCCTGCGGGCATTGACGCGCCCAAGGACATGCCGTTCCCGGAAAAGCTCAAGCTCGTGCAATCTTTGATGAAGCAAGGCGACGAACGAGCGCGGAAAATTTATCAGACCATCGGTGTGTATCTCGGCTACGGTATCGCGCACTTCGCGAACTTCTATGATCTGCGGCATGTGCTAATTCTCGGTCGCGTCACGTCAGGTGAAGGTGGCGACATGATTTTGGCCGGAGCGAAAGACGTGTTGAAATCGGAGTTTCCCGAACTCGCGTCGCAGATCGCGTTTCACATACCCGACGAGAAAGACAAACGTCACGGGCAGGCGATTGCTGCTGCGAGTCTGCCGGACATCGGTTAATAAAAGCTTAATGAATCCCTACATCAAATTCGTCACCGATGCCGCGCGACTTGTGAGCGAGGCGAATAATTTTCCGCTCGGTGGTTTTCCGCCAGCACCACGTCCGACGCTGCCTCCCGATGCGCCGCGCGCGTTGTTCTTCGCGCCGCATCCTGACGACGAAACCATCGTGGGCGGACTGGCGTTGCGTCTGTTGCGCGAGGCGAAGATGAACGTCATCAATGTCGCCGTCACGCAGGGTAGCAAGAAGGAGCGGCAGGCAGAGCGGCTTGTGGAGTTGCAGAATGCGTGTCGCTACATCGGTTTTGGCGTGGAGTCGACTGGGCCGAATGGTTTGGAGCGCGTTACTGCCAAAACTCGCGCGAGCGATCCGCAGTTTTGGAGCGGCATGGTCAAGGTGATCGCTGACATTTTGATCAAGCATCAGCCGCGTGTGATCTTGTTTCCACACGAGCGCGATTGGAACGGCACGCACATCGGCGTGCATCATCTCGTGATGGATGCGTTGCGAACCATGAAGCCGGGGTTTGAGTGTTTTGTGGTCGAGACAGAATTCTGGGGCGCGATGGATGATCCAAATCTCGCCGTGGAAATCAGTGAATCCGATCTCACTGATCTTATCACCGCCACGACGTTTCATGTCGGTGAAGTGCAGCGAAATCCTTATCACCTCTCGTTGCCCGCGTGGATGATGGATAATGTCCGGCGCGGCGCGGAGCTTGTGGGCGGGCAGGGCGGTGCGTCGCCCGAGTTTCAATTCGCTGCGTTATATCGTTTGAGTAAATGGTCGCACGGAACGCTTACCCGTAATTTCCCGTCTGGAAAGTTCTTGTCCAAAACCGAAAACCCAGCTTCGCTCTTCTCGTGAAGAATAAATACATGCGCGAAGCAATCCGGCTTTCGCGGGTCAAGATGCGCGGCAACCACGGCGGGCCGTTCGGAGCGGTGGTCGTCCGCAAAGGAAAAATCGTCGGGCGCGGCTGGAATCAGGTCACCTCCACCAATGATCCGACGGCGCACGCCGAGATGGTCGCCATCCGCGATGCGTGCAAACGCCTGAAAAATTTCCAGCTCGACGACTGCGAACTCTACACCAGTTGCGAGCCTTGTCCGATGTGTCTCGCCGCGATCTACTGGGCGCGTTTCAAGAAAGTCTATTACGGCAACACCCGCAAAGACGCACAGCGGATTGATTTCGACGACGACCTAATCTACGACGAAGTCGCCACGCCGATTTCGAAGCGGAAGATTCCGATGAAACAGCTTTTGCGCGGTGAAGCGCTCACGGCGTTTGCGGAGTGGGCGAAGAAGATGGATAGAGTGCGTTACTGATTTTTAGCCACAAAAAGGCGCAAGAGGCACAAAGAGGAAGGCAGCAGTTGGACGGAGCGCGGCTGTGTCGCGGAGACCAGCCGCAGCGCGTGAAATAGCCGGACGCCGTGGATTGATCAGGAGTGCTGCGGCTGGTGCTGTCGCACACAGGCGCGCTCCGGGAGTTGTTCGCCCGTCAACTTTTTGCGCTTCTTGTGCCTCTTTGTGGCAATTCAACTTCCCCGTCCCATTTCAAATCATGTGGCAGAACATCGCGTCGCGGAGCTTGGGTTCAAACCATGTGCTCTTGGGCGGCATGATGCCGCCAGCATCGGCGATGGTCATCAAGTCCTCGATGCTCGTCGGGAACATGCTGAAGGCGCAGGCGTATTCGCCGCTGTTCACGAGCTTTTCCAGTTCCGCCGTGCCCCGGATGCCGCCGACGAAATTGATCTTCTTGCTCGTGCGCGGATCGGTGATGCCGAAGATCGGATCGAGCACGAACTTCTGGAGCAGCGTGACGTCGAGCTTTTCAATTGGGTCGTTGGTGGCGGCGAATTGCGGGCGAATGTGGAGCGTGTGCCATTGACCGCTGATGAACAAACCGAGTTCGTGTTTGCGTGTGGGTTTGGCCGCGTCGTTGGGTTTGATGATGAAAATGCCGTCGAGCTTCTGCAACAACTGCGCGGCGGTCAGACCGTTCAGGTCTTTGAGCACGCGGTTGTAGGGCAGGATTTGCATCTGGTTATGCGGGAAGATGACAGTGAGGAATTGCCCGCTCTGGCCCGCGCCCTTGCGTGATTGATAAACGCGCCCCGCTGCTGCGCTGCGATGATGTCCGTCCGCGATGTAGAGGAATGGAATCTTTGCGAATTGTTCGGCGATGAACTGGACACCCGCCGTATCGCCAACTGTCCACGAGGTGTGCCGCACGCCGTCTTTGCCGGTGAAATCCACGTCGGGCTTCTCGGTGATTTTCTTCGCGATGAATTCATCCATCGCGGCGACGGCGCGATACGTCAGGAACACCGGGCCGGTCTGGGAGTTGAGCGATTCGATGTGGCGGACGCGGTCGTCCTCCTTGTCGGGGCGGGTGAACTCGTGCTTCTTGATGATGGTGTTGAGATATTCCTCGACGCTCGCCGCAGCGACGAGGCCGATCTGCGCGTGACCGCCCATGATCTGGCGGTAAAGGTAGAAACACGGTTGCGCGTCCTGTTTGAGCGCGCCTTGGGAAATGAGCTTGGTGAAATTCTCTTTGCCCTTGGCATAAACTTCTGCCGAATAAAGATCAGTGCCAGGCGGAAGATCAATTTCCGGTTTGCTGACGTGCAGGAAGCTGAGCGGGTTGCCGGCGGCCATCACGCGGGCCTCCTCAGACGACATGACGTCGTAGGGCAGCTCGCAAATCTGGGCGGCGAGTTCGGGTTTGGGTCGCAGGGCGGCAAAAGGTTTCAACGTAGCCATAAAATGAGCGGCGAAGATACGGACGCGACGGCTGGAACGCACGGAAAAATGAGGTGATGGAGCGCCGACGATCTGCGACCG
>JANPGI010000488.1:0-6681 GCA_031423875.1 Verrucomicrobiota bacterium
TCGGATGGGGAGAGGGTGGCCGAAGGTCGGGTGAGGGGACCGCCCACAATCTTCGCCAATCTTCGCGTGTAATAACCACTCCCACAACCGATGTCCGCCACTGCATCGCCGGGTTTGAGCTTGAGCGCAGGCAGCAATAAATCAGTGCGCTCATCCTTTTCGCGCTCTGGCCGTTCCAACCAGTCCGCCGCTTCATGTCCCATCGCATGCGCGATCTCGCGCCCCATGTAAAACTTGCCGATGCCGTTCGGGTCATGGGCAGCGCGGGTTTCGTAATGAGAGGCAGGGGTGGGAGAATTGGTTTCGGCTTGACCGGCAACCAGACTGATTCCGCAAATGACCAGAAATGAAAAGCGCAGCAAGCTCACACGGTCAACAAGTTCAACCCCATTGCGGAGGCGAGTTTCATTTGCCAGCGATCGGTGCTGATGAAGGCATCTGCCGCCAGAATCTTCGCAGCCGCGCAATGCAGCACGTCCAGCGAGCGACAGCCAAATGTTCCGGTGTGCTGCTCGGCCAGCTTCACCGCCTCTTGGAAAATATCTTTCCAATTGCCGTCCGCCGATTGCAGGACGCCTGTTTTCAAATCTGCCTCGATCAAGCCGCGTGCCGCAATCACCTGCGCGGGCGTGGCACTCTTGAAGAAATTTTTCAGTTGCAACGCGTTCACGAACTCCAACTCGTGCAGTGGTGTGTAGCAGATTGGTTTGCTTTGGATCAGCGCGATGACTTTGGCACTGTCAGGTTCGGGGTAATAGAGTTTGACGAAACAACCTGTGTCCAAGTAGATCACGATTCGCCTCCGCGCGCCTCCGCGACAAGTTCACTCAGTGGTTTGCCTGCTGGTTGCTCGCCCCAAACGGTTTTTGCGCGCGTAAGAAAATCGGGTTGGGTAATAACATTCGCCGTTGGCGGGGTTGAAGCCGCCGCGCGTTCCTTCCCTTGCAACCAAGTCAGCAACTGGCGGGCGTGTGACTCGTCGAGGTGTTTTACCTTTTCAATCACCATTTCGATTGCGCTCATGTGACAAGAGTAACACCTGGATTATCCCGCCTCAACGCCGCTTTTTCCTGAATTTGTTCTGCTTCGGCGAGCGCTCTGCGTCCGCTACAAACCCGCGCCACACCAAAAGATCAATCAACAGTCCTACGATCCGTCCAAGATCGAGATCAAGAGTCCGAAGACGCGCGGTCGCCAGATTTTGATCAAAGACATCTCGTCCGTCACCGCCGACCCGACGCGTGGTTGGGACGAAAAGGCCGCGACGACGGAGATTGTGTTTGTGTAAAATGGGGACGTCCTTTCGCTTGCTTTTGATAGGCCGAAACCTATTTTCGCCTCATGGCACTGACCCATCTTTCCATGGTTGAAGAAACACTTTCGCTATCGCCCGCCAAACGAGCGGACCTGGCGAAGTTGCCGATCCAAAGTCTGGAAAACGACCACCGCTCCGACGCTGAAATCACAGCCGAGTTGAACCGCCGCCTCACGGATTTAATTTCAGGAAAAGATTCCGGCCTGAATTTTGAGCAAGTCTTCGGCTCGCCCGCGTGAAAGCCGTTTCCGTTTTACCTCTACTACGAATTACACAACGACACGATTTGGTTTCTCGGTCTCGTCCACGAACGGCGTCACCCCGATTTCCTAAAACAGAAAACTGGCGGTGCCTAATCCCGTTTCCGAAAAACGATAATATGTTGCTGCGGCAGCGTGCCGAGGGTTTCCACCCAGTCGAGTGGGTGTGGGTTCAAAGCGTTTGTTTCCCTTGCCGCGAGTATCCAATGTTTTTGTTTTGACGTCCGAGGTGCAGATTTTTGCGGATTGACCGGCATTTCCACGCTCGTTACCCTCCGCGTCCCTGAAAACAGGGTTTTATGCGACATACCATCTCAGTTCTCGTGGAAAACAAGTTCGGCGTGCTCACGCGTGTGGCCGGGCTTTTCAGCGGACGCGGCTACAATATTGATTCACTCAACGTAGCCCCCACGCACGACAGCACGGCGTCCCGCATGACCATCGTCACGCGCGGTGACGACGCTACGGTCGAGCAGATCGTCAAGCAGCTCAATAAATTGCCGGATGTGCTCAAGGTGCAGGATTTCCGCGAGGGTGAATACGTGGATCGAGAACTGGTGCTCGTGAAAGTTTCCGTGGATTCCAAGGCCCGCGCCGAAGTGATGCAGATCACCGACATCTTCCGTGCAAAAATCGTGGACGTGCAGCCCAAGTCGTTGACCATCGAGATCACTGGCAACGAGAGCAAGGTGGAGAAGTTTCTCGACCTGATGAAAACTTTCGGCCTCCAAGACGTGATCCGCACCGGCAAGGCCGCCATGTCGCGCAAATAAGAGATCAAGATCAAGACTGCCATCAACTTTTAACAATCAACCATCAACTAACTCATGCCTGCTAAAGTTTATACCGACAAAGACGCGAACCTCGCCGTCCTGAAAAACAAAACCCTCGCCGTGCTCGGCTTCGGCTCACAAGGCCACGCCCACGCGCTGAACCTCAAAGAGAGCGGACTGAATGTCATCATCGGTCTCTATGAAGGCAGCAAGTCCATCGCGGCGGCGGAAGAAAAAGGGTTCAAGGTTTATCCGACGGCGGAAGCCGTACGCCGCGCCGACGTGATCTTCGTCGCGATTCCTGACACGAAGCAGCCGTCCGCCTACGAGAAGGACATCAAGCCGAACCTGACCAAGGGCAAGACGCTGTTGTTCTCGCATGGTTTCGCCATCCATTTCAAGACGGTCGTTCCGCCGAAGAACGTGAACGTGATCATGGTCGCGCCGAAAGGCCCGGGCCATATCGTCCGCCGCCAATACACCGAAGGTAAAGGCGTGCCGAGCTTGATCGCGATTTATCAGGGCGGCAAGGAAGCCAAAGCCATTGCGCTCGCCTGGGCCAAGGGCATCGGCGGCACCCGCGCCGGCGTGATCGAAACCGATTTCAAAGAAGAGACCGAAACCGATCTGTTCGGTGAACAAACCGTTCTGTGCGGCGGCGCGAGCGCGCTGGTGCAGGCTGGATTTGAAGTGCTCGTTGAAGCCGGTTACTCCCCTGAGATGGCTTACTTCGAATGCTTGCACGAACTGAAGCTGACCGTTGACCTGATGAACGAAGCGGGTATCGGCGGGATGCGCTTCTCGATCTCCGAGACGGCCAAGTGGGGCGACGTGAGTGTCGGCCCGAAAATCATTGATGCGAGTGTGAAGAAGCGGATGAAAGCCGCGCTCAAAGACATTCAATCCGGCAAGTTCGCCAAGGGCTGGATCGCCGAATACAAGGGCGGGTATAAGAAATACAACGCACTGCTCAAGAAGGGTGAACAACATCAGATCGAGAAGACTGGCGAACGTTTGCGCGGCTTGATGCCGTGGATGAAGAAGCGCTCCACCAAAGGCGCGCAGGCGTCTTACTAAGCCCTGAAGAATTCCAAAGCCGCCGTGGCGAAAGCTGCGGCGGTTTTTTTTGTGGCTGGGTGAGGCACGTCTCCACTTGTCCCGGGGTGCGGGCGTCACCTCGCCACGCAAAGCCCGCGCAAGGAAGGGATGTTCACAAAAGCTTTCCCGTTGCCCGGATTTGACCGGCCGTTCACACTCGCCCAAGCACAACCAACAATTTTATGGCCTATCAGGAAAAACAACTTCAGGACATTTCGCGCCACTTCCAGATTTACGGCGAAATCCAGCACGCCGAGACGTTCAAGATCGGGCATATCAACGAAACCTATTCCGCCACCTACGATCAAGGTGGTACGCGCGTCCGTTACATCCATCAGAAGATCAACAAAGGCGTGTTCAAGAATCCCGTGGCCGTGATGAAGAACGTCATGCGCGTCACGACGCATATCCGTCGCAAACTTGAAGCTGCGAACGCTCCCGATCTCACCCGCCGCTCGCTCATCGTCATCCCCACGCGCGACGGTAAATCGCATTACGTCGGTCGTGATGGAGAATTCTGGCGCACGTTCGTGTTCGTGGAAGGCACGCAAACCTTCGAGGCCGTGCAAACGCCCGCACAAGCATTTCAAGCCGGACGCGCCTTCGGTGAATTTCAAAGCCTGCTCGCCGATCTGCCCGGCGGACGATTGCACGAAACCATCCCAGCCTTCCACGACACGCGGAAGCGTTTCATGGCCTTGCAACAGGCAGTCCACAAAGATCGTTACAACCGCGCCCGCAACGCCCGACCGGAGATTGAATTCGCACTGAGCCGCGCCAACCTCGTCGGCGTCATCCTTGACGCGATGGCGAAAGGAAAAATCCCCGAGCGCATCACGCACAACGACACCAAATTCAACAACGTGATGCTCGACTCCACCACCGGCGAAGCGATGTGCGTGGTGGACCTCGACACTGTCATGCCCGGCTGCGCGCTCTACGATTTCGGCGACATGATCCGCACGACGACAAGTCCCACACTCGAAGACGAACGTGATCTGACGAAGGTGAAGATGCACCTGCCCATCTTCAAGAAGCTCGCTGAGGGTTATCTTTCAACTGCGGGTGATTGTCTGAACAAAGCCGAGAAAAGCCTGATGGCCTTTTCCGGCAAACTCATCGCGCTTGAACTGGGCTTCCGCTTCCTCACCGATTTCCTGAGTGGCGACAACTACTTCCGTATCCATCGCCCCGACCACAACCTCGACCGCTGCCGCACTCAGTTCAAACTCGTCGAATCTATCGAGCAACAGGAAAAGGCGATGCAGAAGTTCGTGGATGGATTGTGAAATCCTTAACCACGAATTAACACGAATGTTTAGACACGGATTTCACAGATTGCCACGGATTGAATCAGTGTTAATCCGTGCAATCCGTGTCAAAGCCGTTTCAGATTCGTGTTTATTAGTGTCCATTCGTGGTTGTCCCCGGTTTCACAAACTTCTCATGTAACCGATCGTGCAGAAGTTTTTGATCCCCTTCGCTCAAGTCGCTGAGATGTTCCTTTACGAGCTCGTTGGCGCGAAACGTCTCTGCCCGCTTCACCGCTGCCTCAAAGTCCTCCTCGGTTTTCCAGAACGATTTCCCCGAATCAAACGACGCCCAAGACTTGGGCCGCATATTGCCGTCCTTCTTCCGATACTTCACGCCGTCCACCAGCGTTGATTTGCCGACAAACCGCCACGTCCGATCAAAGAACACCCGCTCCGCACGCAGCGTCCCGCCCTTGTCTTCATACCTCACCCACACCGTGAACGCCGCCGCAAATTGCTTCTTCCGGTTCTCGTGATCACGAAACGTCCCCATGTCGTTCTCCGGCTGGCCCGTGTTGCGCGCCGCCTTGATGGAAATCTCAATCGTGTTCGTGCCGCAGAGGATTGCGAAGTCCGCCAGTCGGTTCTTCTCACGCCCTGTTTCACCGCTGGCGAAATTCGTCGCCGATAGTCCGGCGATGTGTCGTGGCAAAATGTCTTCCAATGCGGCGATGACTTGGTCTTCAAACTGCCGCCACACTGTCGTGTAACTACCCCGCACGGCATTCGTGCTCATGCGTGCCGTGAGTTCAGTGGCGATGTTTTCCTTGAGCGAATCCAGTCGTGATGAAATTTCCTGCGCAACCGGCGCTCGATCCTCACCCGCAATCGCGACAGGGCAAACAAATACCAACGCGCCGAGTAATCCGAACAGAATTGTTTTGCCTGCGATGCTCATATCAGGAAGCGAACAACGACGGAAGGTCCCGGTAGCCATGCAACACCCGTGCGATCACAATGCCATCATGCGTGGATCGATAAAAGATCACGTATTCACCCATCGCCCAACTGCGAATTCTGGCGCGAGTTCAGGCCGCAACCGCCCCATTTCCGGCATGGTGGTCAGCAACCAGCATTTCCTATCGAAGTTTTCGAGCCAAGTGTCAGCGGCTACGGGATTATCTTCAGCAATGCGAAGTGCGATTTCGATAAGGTCAGCTTGAGCCAGACTGGTGCGGTGAACTGTGGGCATCAGTTCTTCGGGCGGGTTGATAGACGGCGAGCGACCTCGTTCTTGACTGCTTGAATGTCCAATGGCGCAATGTTCCCACTCTCGATTTCGGCAATGCCTGCGTGTACGTCGCGGCGTAATTCTGCCTGTTGATGATGTTGGATGTCCGCCGCTTCACGCAGTTGCCGATAAAGCTCCCAGCGTTCTTCCGGCGCAAGTTTTTGAGTGGCTTGGATGACTTCTGCGACTGTGCTCACGCAAGAATCTTAACCTGCTCAACCTGCCGTGCAACCGTCTTTTCCCTCAACTTTCGGGCAGCACACGTAACGCCGTATCCGCTGGAGCGACTTCGGGAAGCGTCTTACCCGCCTCACCACCGCCCAGCTTGAGAAGTTTTTCACCGCTGGGTCTCACCCGTGATTCATAGCTGCCCACAGCGTTGTTGAACGCTTTGTTCGCACTTTCCAAACCGGCCCGAACATCCGCGAAATGTTTTATGAATACCAACACCCGCGCAAACAACTCATTTGCGCCCTCCGCGATCTTCTGCGCGTTCTCTGTCTGCGCGTGTTGTTGCCAGCTCACGCTCACCGAACGCAGCAACGCGATCAGTGACGCCGGTGTCGCCAACATGATGCGCTTGTTGGCAGCCCAGACGATCAAGTCGTGATCTCCTTCAAGCGCCGCGCTGAACAGGGATTCCGCCGGAAGAAACAACACCACATAATCCAGCGCGTTCGGGAACTGACTC
>JANPGI010000489.1:0-2378 GCA_031423875.1 Verrucomicrobiota bacterium
ATGTCTGGCAGCGGGTATGGATGATTACATCTCGAAGCCAGTGCGTGTGGCGGATCTTCAAGCGGCGATTGAGCGTTGGGGGCCGACAAAGATGGTGAAGCATGACACGGCTTTCTTTACGCGGAATCCGGGGGACATCTCGCCGGGGTTGTTGGATGAAAGTGTGATTGCAGACTTACGCGAGATGCCGCCGACGAATGGCGTGAGTATGTTGCGCGAGTTGATTGATCTCTACATCGAGAGCGCGCCGCAGCGGGTGACGATGATTGTTCAAGCTTCAGAAGACCCGAAGAAACTGGCGTTCCATGCGCACGCGCTCAAGAGCATGAGTTTGAACATGGGGTGCAAACGCATCATCGAACTGGCGCAGAAGTTGGAAAACCTCGGCAACTCCGGCAAAGTCACGGGCGCGATGCAATACATCCAGGAACTGGAGCTGGCGTTCACGCAGACGAAGGTTCAGTTGCTTGTGTTGCGTGACAAGGAATCGCCTCCGACCGGCCTGCAGATTTAGAACGGCGAGTCAAAATAAAAACAGCGGAACACGCTGCAAGAGCCGTGTTCCGCTTTGCTCCACCTTCTCTCCATCGGATGGGGAGAGGGACGGGGTGAGGTGATTGATTTGACTACGTGGCCATGTGCGAGACCGGATCGCTCCAATCGGAATAACCCGTTGTGCCGCCCACGCTGCGCGTCTGCACTTCATACGTTGTGCCGGGGATGACCTCTTCCAACATCATCCGCTTGGCCTTGGTGTGTACACCGCCGCTCTGGTATTCACCCGCGCCCGTGCGGAAACGCAACTCCTGCGCGCGTGAACGCGAGTCTGTATCCGCACCGATCATCAACACCGTGCTTTGGAAATTATCCACGTTGGTGATCACTGGTTTGGTCAACGGCCCGGAAGTGCGATTGGTGCTCACGGCCTTGTAGCCCGATGACAGCAACAACGGCAGATCCGTTTCTGCGATCATCTGCACAAAGATCGCATTTTGGCGCAACGCCGCGATGAGTGCCGTGCGCGCCACGTTCTTCTCGGCTATCTCCACGCGCCCGCCGTTCCGTGCTGCGGCCAACTTCTGCACGAAGTCCGTCTGCAATGTCGTCATTGCGGCGGTGGTGACGGGTGCAGCTGCAAACGCAGGCACATTCATGCCTGTGATAGTGCCATTGGAGAACTCCACCAACTGACCGTCTGGGGTTTGAACGAACTGCATGGAGATACGATGATTGATAACTGCCATAACTTTTCTCTTTCTGTTGAGACTGACTGTTTCTTTATGGTACTTCCCGAACGCGTAAGGAAAGCCGCGAAGAAACACCTCACAGAGATGTGTGCGGTTGGATCCGTTCGTGGTTTTTTCTTAGAGCCTGTCATGCATTTTTGGCGACGTAGTTTTTAAGCATGAGCAGGGCGAAAGCGAGCCAATGGTAGCTTGCCAGAGTGGTGGACAAGCGTTCGTAATCACGCGCCAGTCGTCGCAACCTTGCCGCCCATGCGAACGAGCGTTCGACCACCCAACGTTTGGGCAACAACACAAACTGTTTCTTGCCCTTCTTCCTCTTCGGCAGTTTGACCACTTCCAATCGGATGCCGTGTTCCTTCGCGCCCTCCGCCGCGTTCTCTCCGGTGTAGCCTTGATCCACATACGCCAGTTCCACATGGCTGCCCGTGACCTGTTGAACCGCTTGCGCCAGTGCCTCCACCTGTTCGCGATCCTGTTGGCTGGCGGGCGTCACCTTCAACGCGAGCAGATGTCCCAACGTGTCCACAGCCACATGCACCTTGCTGCCCTTGCGTTTCTTGGCCCCGTCAAAGCCAGCGCGTCCGCCGCTCTCCGGCGTGGATTGGATCGTGCGGCTGTCCAGCACCACCGCGCTCGGCGTCATGTCGCGTTGAGCCGCCAGGCGCAACACCGCGCGCAAATCCTCCACCATCGTTTCAAAACATCCAGCGTTGGCCCAACGCCGTGTCTGTTGATACACCGCGTGCCACGGCGGCAAGTCATGCGGCATCAACCGCCACGGACTCCCCGTACGGATAAGCCATCGCAATCCGTTGAAGAGTTCGCGCAACGGGTACTCGCGTTGCGGCGCGTCCTCTTTCATCAACGTCAGATACGGCACACAGAAGTTCCATTCGTCGTTGCTCACATCGCTGGGATAGGGCTTTCGTTCGTCGCTCATCCCAAGCGTAATGCTCAATTGTATTTACATTGTACAGACTTTTCTTCGGGAAAAGTGAAGTACAGGCTCTAGGGCACACCAAGCTCTTGGCCGGAACGCCGCTGCCGCCTGAAGGCGGCGTTCCGATCGCTCTCACTCACCACGCATCACATGCTCCATGACTTGCTTTACCATGATTCCACCGATACCGC
>JANPGI010000490.1:0-1584 GCA_031423875.1 Verrucomicrobiota bacterium
GAAACGCGTAGGCCGCGCCGACGAGCAGATGAAACCAGACCATGAAGCCTTTCCAGTCCCAGATGAGGTGGCCGGTGATGAACACCACCACCACCATCACGGCGTAGAGCGGGAAAAAATACGGCGAGAGCGCGATGAGGAAATTGGTTTTGTCCACGATCACATGTCCGCCTTCGGAGGTGGCTTTGAATTGTTTCACGCTGCCGCCGAAAAGCCAGACCCAGATGACGTGAGTCAGTTCGTGGCCGAACACATAAATCCACATCGGCTTGGGCAACAGCAGATAGATAGCGAGCCAGCACAGCGCACCGCCGATCACGGGCACGAGCGTGACATCCGAGCCGCCACACGCCTTCATCACGCGCCACAGCGTCATGCCTGCTCCGGCACACACCGGTAGCAGCAGGAGGGCGATGATGAATTTGATCCACTTCGGCACGGGCGGATTGTTTTGAAAAACGGGCCGCGTCGCGAGCGGGAAATTATTTTACCGAGGTGAAGCGTTGCCACGAAAAGGCACAAGAGGCGCAAAACGAAGGAGCGCGGGCGGTCTCCGCCCGCAGCGCGCCGCCAGACAGAGTGACACGGAATAATCCGCACGCTGCTCTCGTTGATCATCCGCTGCGGGCGAGGGACCGCCCGCAGTCCGCCGACTTACTTCGCAGCAGTCTTGCTTGTGATCTGAACGGCTTCCGAGATACCGAAGCGTTTGAGAATGCGGTCAGTCGCTTCACGTTCGGAGTCGCCAGCGGCGAGGACGATGCGTTGGAGAGATTCGTTGGGCACGAAGTCTATGACGTGGAAATTATCCTTGGGTTGTTTCAACGCGGCTTGCAATTCGGTGAGATGGGTCACGCGCTGGCCGTTGACCTGGCTCACCACGAACGAGCGGTACTCCTGGTAACCGATGTTGAATTTGTCCGGCAACACCTGCGAAAGAATCACGAGCGATGGTTTGGTCTTGGTGGCTTCGTCGCTACGATAATAATTCAAGCGGAACGGCGCGGTGCGTTCCCATTCCGCGCCCCAGCGTTGAAGATAAGGCGTCGTCAGCGGTTGAAACACCAGTCCGCCGACGATGAGATAATCCGGGGGCTGATCGTGAACGGCGAGCGGCACGAGCGCGTTCTGGAAATCGTATCCGGGCAAACGGTAGATCACGTCGAGCGGTTTGCCGTCGCGCCAGAGCTTCATCTTCACGTCGTCGCCAGCCCACTTACCGCGCGTGGAGAGATTTTCCAGCGTAAGCGAACCAAACTCCGGGTCGGTGTAATCGCCCTGCATATCCACGTCGAACCCATCAATCTGCAAAACGATGTCGCGCGGCTGGAGCACTGAAGGGTTGTTGTCGAGACGTTCGGGGACGTTGATCACGATCACGCCGCGCGGTTCGCCGGAAAGTTTGAGTTGCGCGAGGGATGCGGGATTTTCCGCCGGTTGCCAATAGAAATGAAAGTAGCCGAGGCCGCGTTGGTTGCCGGAGTTATGCGCTTCCAGCACGGAGCGGATGAACGAGGCGGGGATGGCCCGGCACGCGCGTCCGCGTTGAGAGAAGGTGATGCCCGCGACGCGCGAATCCGACCC
>JANPGI010000491.1:0-2168 GCA_031423875.1 Verrucomicrobiota bacterium
AAAAACCTTGAGTTCGAGCGCGTCGAGTTCTTTGACGAGCTTGGTGAGATCGCGTTCGAGCTCTTTCTCGATCTGCGTCTGTGCGGCAGGAGATTCGCCCTCGCTGAGTTCGATCATCTCGCGGAAGTCGGACACCTGCCGCTCTGCTTGTAGGACTGGATCAACCTTGCTGCGGATCGTGTTCGCTTCATCAATGAACTTCTGCGCCTGTTCGCGATTGTTCCAAAACGCCTCGCCCGCCATCAGCGATTCAAGCTCGCCTTGGCGCTTCTGCAAGTTGGCGACGTCAAAGAAACCTCCGCAAGTGCGTGAGTTTCTGAGCGGCGGCATCAATGGATGTTGTGACGATTTCGAACATGGTGGTGAAGGTTACACGGCGCAGTGACGGTAATCCAGAGGGGATTCGATGGCACTGTGATTGATCTAAAATCAACGCGGTCGGGGATCGGTCTTAATCTTCATCTTACTCTTTTTCTTAATCTCGGCTGAAGAGGATTAAGATTAAGAAAATGATTATGAGCAAGAAGCCAGACCGCGCGGCACTCTTAACCGCGCCTGATTTTCTACGTTGAGCAAGTCAGGCAGCGCAATCATACTCGCCGCGTGACTCACTCTGGAAATTTATTGCCGCGCCATCGCGCCAACCATGAGCAATAACAATCCCACGCCTATCCGCGTCGGCACATACGGCACGTTCAACGGCGTGCGCTATCTCGTGGCCGGACGATTGGTGATGGGCATGGAGTTGGATGGCGAACGCTATTTCTGGAATGAATTCAATCTCGTCAGCGACGATGGCGAAACAGCCACGCTCGTCCATGAGGAAGGCGAACACGGTATCGAGTGGCGCATGTTCGTCCTGTTCGAGCCGGAATTTCCCATGTCCGCTTCGGATGCCGCCGCCAAACGAGTCGGTGATCGCATCAATCTCGAAGGTACGCACGTTCGCATCTCGCTCGTGGATGAATCGCGCGTGTATCACATCGAGGGCGACGCACCTGAAGGCGTGGAGTTGGGCGACGTGGCAAAATATTTCAACGCGCAGTCCGGCAAAGACATGATCGTCGTGAGCTGGACGGACGATGAGGTCGAATACTATCGCGGCAAAGATTTGGACCCCGGACTGGTGGCGACAGCTTTTAACATACGCACGGCGGAGTTCGCCGGCTTCGACTCTTCGTCCGGCATCAGCTTTCTCTCGTCGGGTTCGGGCGACTACGGCGAGCAAGGTCTCTCGATGGGCACGTTGAAGGTCGTCATGGCCATCTTGATCTTCGCAGGAATTTTCGTGGGCGTGAAGACGTGGGGGTCACCTCGCTCTCCTAAGCCATTGGCAAAAATCTCCGCGCCCGCGTCGCGATTGAAAGTCGGCAGCACTGGCAAGCTCGACGACAAATCATGGCGCGTTCGAGGCCACGCCGTTGTTGAAATCGCACGCACCGGACGACTTCACGAACGCCACGAGTATTCGCTCACGAGCAAAGACGGCAGCCTCGCGCTGTTGATCTGCGGGCTGGAGGCAAACGACAAGAACTGGCTGTTGCTGTCTCCCGTTGATCCGATTCTTCCGCCAACGCCAACGCAAGCCGCAGAGCTTTGTGTCGGTCAAACCAACAACGTGGACGGCCTCGATATGCGGATCACCGACGTGTTTCAATCCATCGCGCACCCGACTGATCCCTCTGGTCTGACTGATCTCGACAACAGCGATGTGCGCTTCGGACTCATTGGCCGCGCGAGTTACTCGACCATGCTCATCCGCTGGAACGCCACGACCATCATGTTCTATCGCGGAAAACAGATCGCCGCCACGGAAGTCGCGGCGGCGTTTGGAGTGCGGTAGCGGGCTAGAGCGGTTTCAAAAATTCAGTAGCCGCTGGAAGGACCCCGGTGACGCCGAACGACGCGTCAGCGTCTTGGACTGCGGCAGCCTTCTGCTGCTTTCGCGTTGCGAGCCTGCGGTGGAAAAGCGGCAGAGGGCTGCCGCAGTCCAAAACCTCGCGGAAGTTTACGGCAGGCTTTCAGAACCCAATTACATTTTTGATAAAGCGGGTCTAGCTGATGTTCGCAAAGAACCGTTTCACCTTCTCCTCGTCGAGAATTCCATTCGTCCGCGAGCCGCTGCAAATATCCAGACCGAACGGTCGAACCTCGCAGATCGATGTCGC
>JANPGI010000492.1:0-15974 GCA_031423875.1 Verrucomicrobiota bacterium
CCTCGCTCAACTCAACACGAGTCATCCTACGCGCATCGAGTTCACCGGAAAATTTCTCCCACGCGATGAAGAACGGATCGTTCGCAGGAATTTGTTTCGCATACTCGTCCGCAACCGCCGCAAGGTGCTCCGGCTCGCAAAGCAGAAAAATGGTTTCAGAGGGAAGATGGTCGAGGAGAGTTGAAAGTTTGGAATCCGCCCCCTGGCCACCGACTTCTGACTTCTGACTTCCGTCCCTGAGAATTCCCAACTCGCCCGCAGGCGGCAGTGTCACACCCGCAATCTCCTCGCGCGAAACCTGCGTGAGCGGATCGAAGTAGCGCAGCGATTCCAGTTCGTCGCCGAAAAATTCCAATCGCACCGGCCACGGACTTGTTGGCGGGAAAATATCCACGATGCCGCCGCGCATCGCGATCTCTCCCTTTTGCGTGACCTGCGCCTCCGGCTCGTAGCCTTGTTCCTCCAACCATTCGACGAGGTCGAGTGGATTCGCATGATCGCTGCGTACCAGCGTTCGCGTGCGAGTTGCGAGATCAGTCGTGGCGAAAGTTTTTTGCGACAATGCCGTAACGCTTGTTACCACCAATGTTGATGGTCGAGAGTTGAGAGTTGAAAGTTGGGAAAGTGCAATGAGTGTTTCGAGTCGGTCACTGATGACATCCGCTGGCGGGAGTTTGCCTTCGTGCGGAAGGATTTCCCAAGCGGGGTAAAAGAGCGGGTTGAAAGTTGAAGGTTGAAAGTTGCAAGTTGGATTCTCGCGCGGATCAACCTGCAACTTGCAACTTGCAACCTGCAACCAAGTCCCGATGTCCTGCTGCACGCTCTCCTGCGCCTTGAGGTTGTCCGTGACGATGACGATGGGCCGCTCAGGAAAATTCCGTTGGATCAACGCCGCGAGAAAGGGTTGTGCGGAAGCGCAAATCCCGCCGCAAGACAATGCACCGCCTTGCTCCACGCGCCGCAGGAGTTCCTGCACAACGGGAGTTGTAGAGATGTCAGCGAACAGATCGTTCCGTGCTGACGCTGCTGCGTTCTGCGCCAAGCGTGTGGACAATCTCAATCGCGCCGTGAAGCGTCAAGCATTGGTGCGGCAGAAAAAATCACCCCTTCCCAAATCAGCCAGCAAAAGATACACATGTTCGTGACCTTGGATTATGAGCGCAGACCAGCAACACTCGAAATGAAACCTGTGACTAAACCGATTAAAGTTTGCCTCATCGAAGACGACGACTGGATTCGCGACAACCTCGCTGCTCAGATCGCCAAGCGAGAGGGGTTTGTCTGCGGACGTTGTTTCAATAGCGGAGAAGATGCGTTGGCCGAAATCCAGAAGGACATTCCCGACGTCATCCTCGTGGACATCAATCTTCCCAAGATGAACGGCATCGAGTGCGTGCGGAAACTCAAGTCGCTTATCCCGGACGCGCTGATCCTGATGCTGACCGCTTATGAAGACAGCGACAAGATATTCAAGTCGCTGCTTGCCGGGGCGAGCGGCTATCTGCTCAAACGCACCCCCCAGAGCGAAATCCTCCAAGCCATCGCCGACGTGCATCGAGGCAATTCTCCGATGACCGGGCACATCGCTCGGAAGGTGGTTCAATATTTTCATCAACGCGGCGTGAAGGAGAACGAGATCGAAAAACTCTCCAATCGTGAGCGCGAGGTTCTGGATCGGCTGGCCGAGGGCGTTCCGTATAAGGAGATCGCGGATAACCTCTCCCTGAGCATTGACACCGTGCGGATGCACATCAAAGGCATCTACTCCAAGCTCCACGTCCATTCGCGCGGCGAAGCGGTAGCGAAGTATCTATTGAAGTGAACTGCTCGTGATTGGGGTGTCTTTAGGTGAATCAGGTGAGGTTATCTAACACGCCTACCTTCAACGTCCTCTTGTTCTCTGCGTGTCTTAATCTTGCTTTAGCCACACCAAATCGCTCCGCCCACGATTTCATTCTTTTCCGCACACCTTGTTGCGCGCTAACATCCGCCCGATGACGAATCTGTCGCGAACCATTCTCCTTGTCCTGCTGCTGGCGTTGACCTGCGCGCGGGTGGATGCGGCATTGTTCGGCAGCGAGAAGAAGGATTTCGAACTCGCGACCCGATCCTTTGACATGCGCCTGTGGGCGCGCTCGGAAAAAGAGTTCGCCTCCTTCATCAAGGATCATCCCAAATCCGAGAAGATCACGGAAGCCGTGTTGCGGCAGGCGGAGTCGCTTTTCTGGCAGAGCAAGTACGACGCGGTCGCATCGCTCCTGACCGCGCGCGAAGGCGATGCAGGCAAGTCTGCGGATCAATTCCTGTATTGGATCGCTGAGGCGCAGTTCCACGGTGGGAAACATCCAGCGGCGGCGGCGACGTTTGGAAGGCTGGCACGGGAATTTCCATTCTCCACGCGGCGGCTCGAAGCAGCGGTCGGGGAGGCGGCATCGCTCATGAAGCTGGGTGAGTGGGCTCAGGTGACGAATATTTTGCGCAAGGTGGATGGGGCGTTTCGCATGGCGGAATCTTCGAGTAAAGGCACGGAGACGGCGTCGCGCGGATTCATCTTGTTGGGCGAGGCGCAGCTTGCGCTGAAAAATTATTTCGATGCAGAAGTCATCTTAAAGAAAGCGGCTGCCGGTGCGGGCGGGGAGTTGGAGTGGCAACGACGCTTGCTGCTGTGCCGGACGTTTGCGGAGAGCGGGCGCAACGAGGACGCCTCGCGTGAAAGTGTGGGATTGATCGCCGCTGCCGAAAGCGCGAACAACCCCGAACTGGTCTGCGAGAGCGTTGTGTTCCGTGCAAACCTTCTGGCGAAGGCCGGTCAAAGCGAGGAAGCCATCGTCACGCTTCAGCGGAATCTGACCAATGCGCCACCTGCCCGGCAGCGCGAAGCGTTGACGCGCATCACGGCGCTCGCGTTGGAGAACAACCGGCTCGCTGCGGCCACGCAGTCGCTCGAACAGTATCTCGCAGAGACTAACGCGCCTGCGGCTGATCTGGCATGGCTGACGTTGGGTGAGGTGAATCTCAAGCAACACATCGCGCAGATGACTTTGCCCGCCATGAACGGTGTCGCGACAAATCATCTCTCGCTCGCCACGAACTGTTTTCAGCAAGTACTCACGTTGTATGCTCGTAGCGATTCTGCGGGGAAGGCGCAGTTGAATCTGGGCTGGTGCCACTGGTTGGAAAAACGGTTTGCCGCGAGCGCGGCGGCATTCGAGGCGGCGATCAGGCGATTGCCCGTGTCCGAAGATTTGGCGGTGGCGAAGTTCAAGCTGGCGGATGCGTTGTTCGCGATGACCAATTATTCCGGCGCGTTGCAGAACTATCGGGATGCGCTTCAACTCGCGACGAACTGGCCGTCCGTGAGCGCAGCGTTGAGTGCGCCGGCGAGTTATCAAGCGTTGCGTGCGAGTTTGGAGTTGACGAACGCAACCGGCGCGGAAGTGGCGATGCGGGGGATTCTCGCGGCGGACGCGGCGGGTGCATCGGCAGATGGCGCAGTGTTGTTGGTGGCGCAAGCTTACGTGGACGCGAACCAGCCCGCTGCGGCGCAGCGGATGTTCGCGGATTTCGTGACGCGGTTTCCAAATTCACCATTGCGCCCGGAAGCGGAATTGCTCGTGGCGCGGATGCGGGAGGAGCAGGGAGATTGGACGAATGCAGCGATGGCGTATGAGTTGTGGGTGACGCGCTTCCCGACGAACGCGCTGCGGGCGCAGGTGGAATTTCAACGTGCGTTGTCTGCCGCGCGAGCGGGCGACGAGACGAACGCGTTGAAGATGTTCACGAACTTCGTGGCGCAATTCCCAAAGAACACATTGGCAGCGCGGGCACAGTGGTGGGCGGCGGATTATTTTTATCAGCGCGAGGTCTATGCCGAGGCGGAGCTGAACTTCAAACAAGTCTTCCAGAACTGGCCAGAGTCCGAACTGGCTTACGAAGCGCGCATGATGGCGGGTCGCGCTGCGGCGGGGAAATATGCCTATGACGACGCGGTGGAACATTTCTCAAGCCTGACTGGCGACACGAATTGCCCTGCTGAATTGAGAACGCAGGCGTACTTTGCGTACGGCGGCGCGCTGATGAGCTCGGTGCCAACGGCGACGAACAAGACGGACAGACTAAAAGATGCGCGAAGAGTGTTCAGCGCGATCGTGCAGGATAATCTCACGAACGATCTGGGGGCTTTGGCGGCGGGCGAGATCGGGAATTGTTATCTGCAACTCGCGGTGACGGATGCCGCCTATTATTCCGAAGCGTCCAACGCGTATCATCTGTCGTTCTCGATCCCACAGGCGAGCGTGCTGGCGCGCAGCCAGTCGAAGGTGGGTCTGGCGAGTGTGCTGGAGAAGCAGGCGGCCTTGGCGAGTAACGGAGAACGTGTGGCGATGTTGCGAGAGGCTCGCGAATTGGATGCGGATGTCTATTTTGGTAAACTCGGCAGACACTTGAACGCAGGCGAAGTGCCCGATGCATTCTGGCGGAAGAAGGCGGGCAGCGAGGCGGCGCGGTTGTCCGAGTTGCTCGGTGAATGGGATCAGGCCATCCGGTTTTACCGCGACATGCAGCGGGAAGGATTGTTATCCGCTGATGCACTGGAAAAGAAGATCGCCACGGCGGAGAAACAAAAGCTGAACGGCCACGGCAAAAAAAACTGAGCGGTCGTTTGACACGGCTCACCCGGCTGTTAGCTTCAATCAGGTTCAAATGAGCAACGCATCAACAATCGAAAATCTTGTCGGCCTCACATCGGATGCGGTGGCGGAGGTGAAGAACCTTCTCGTCTCCCCGGAGAACGCAGGTAAATATTTCCGCGTCTATGTAGAGCAGGGCGGTTGCTCCGGGATGCAGTACGGCATGGTGTTCGATGAGCAGCGTGACGGGGACATCATCGGCGAGCAGGATGGCGTGCGTGTGTTGGTGGATGCGTTCAGTGCCACGTATCTGCGCGGGACGCAGGTGGACTTCAGTGACGCGTTGACGGGTGGCGGCTTCAAGATCAGCAATCCGAACGCGAAGCAGAGTTGCGGTTGCGGCAAATCATTTCAGACCTGACTGACGTTTAGCCAGGCCGAACAACACCGCTCAGTGTGATGCTGGGCGGTTTTTTATTTTCCAACGTGGTCCAGTTCTGGTTCTTCGCTGTGTACGTCGGTAATCAATCACGGCCAAAGCACCAACATTCAAGCACCAAGCTCCAGAGAACCTCCAATCACCAAACTTCAATCGCGCGTCCGTTTGCGTCGCCATCGGAATCTAACATCGTTCACAGCCGGACAGTAGCGTGCGCTGATAGCCTTATTGGAGGTTGTAGTTTGGAGCTTCCCTCGAGCTTGGATGTTGGTGCTTGGTGCTTTGACTTCCCTGCGGCTTTCCACATGTCCTTGTCACCTAACTCCACCCTTAAAAATCCGAATACCTAAAGCCTGCGCGCCTTTCTGCCGATTCAGATGTGGGGAGGCAGCGACTGACCGATTTTACCCATTCGTCGCTCGGCAGGATGTTCGCCGGAACTCCATAAAGGGAAAATGAACTGCAAAGAAATTGATCTGAACAACGTCATCTCCGCCCAGGAAAAGACGATTCGTCGTGCGTTGGGTGATTCCATCGAGCTGAAGACGGATTTTTTTTCAAAGCCCGTGAAGGCGCATCTGGATGAAGGGATGGTGGGACAGGTGTTGAACGGTCTTGCCGAGAACGCGCGTCAGATGATGCCCAGCGGCGGTACGGTGACTTTGCAAACTGAGATCATCGAGGTGGATGACATCCACGCGCGCGTGCAACCCGGCGCAAGGCGTGGGGAATTCGTGAGGCTGACTGTGAGTGACGACGGACTCGGCGCGAACGCAGCGGGATTGCAGCAGATGTTCCAGCAGATGACGGTTTCCTCTGGCACGCAGGCGGGTTCAGTGCTGGGGCTTGCATTGATCAACGGCATGATCAAGCGGCGTCACGGTTGGATCGAAGCCACGAGCCAGCACGGTTCAGGCACGACGATCCGCATCTATCTTCCGGTCGCCTCTGCCGTGAACGCGCACATGGCAGAAGCTGCGTGGGTGAGTGAAACCATTTTGCTCGTGGACGATGAATCCGCGATCCGGTGCATGGTGAGAACTGTTTTGGAACGTGCATGCTACAACATCATCGAGGCAGAGACGGGCGTGCAGGCGCTCGCTGTGTGGGAGCAAAACAAACCGCAGGTGAAGTTATTACTCACGGACATGGTGATGCCGGACGGTGTCACGGGACGCCAACTGGCGAAGCGACTGAAAACTTCCAAGCCTTCGTTGAACGTGATTTACACGAGCGGTTACGATCTCGATGTGGAGGCTCAGGAAGACACGCGTGAAGGCGCAGTCCGGTTTCTCCACAAGCCGTATGACATGAGAAAACTTCTGGAAGTCATCCACGAAACGATGACCACTCCGCACGCGCCTCACAAGCCCGTACCCATTACGACCGCATGAACGAACATCCCACGAGCATCCTGATTGTTGAGGACGAAAGCGTCTTTGCCGAGGTTTTGTGTGAGATCGTGGAGCAGGAAGGCAGTGGGAGATTCACCGTGTCTGTCGCCGGAACGCTTGCTGAAGCTCAGGCGAAACTCGGCAGTGCGCTATTCGATGTGATCTTGCTGGACCTGACTTTGCCGGACGCGAATGGCGCGGAGACATATCATGCGATCCAGCGCGCCACGCCGGATGTCGCGGTGATCGTGTTGTCCGGCTTGAGCGATGAAACCGTGGCCATCGAGACGGTGCGCGCCGGGGCTCAGGATTATCTGATGAAGCACCAGTTCGACGGGCGGTTGCTTTGCCGCGCGATTCGTTACGCCGGTGAGCGCAAAAGCATCGAACGCAAATTGCGTGAGCGTGAAGAATTTTTCCGGCTTATCTCGGAGAACGTCACCGATCTTATCGCTGTCGTTGGCGCGGACGGCAAGCGTATCTACAACAGTCCGTCCTACGGCACAGTGCTGGGGCGCGATGAAAAACTCGCTGGGACGAACGCCTTTGAAGACATCCATCCGGAAGATCGCGATTCGGTGAGGAGTGTTTTTAACGAAGTCATCGCGTCAGGGCAGGGGCGGCGCACGGGTTATCGTTTCATCCGCAAGGACGGCTCGGTGCGGCACGTCGAATCACAGAGCAACGTCATCCGCAATGAATCTGGTGCGACGGAAAAAGTCGTCGTCGTTTCACGCGATGTCACGGAGCGCATCCATGCCGAGGCGGAATTGCGTCGCGCGCTTGCCGAGCTGCGCCAATCGCATGATCAACTCAAGACAACGCAGAAGCAACTGGTTCAATCTGAGAAGCTCGAAGCCATCAGCACCTTTGCCGCAGGTGTGGCGCATGAGGTGAAGAACCCTTTGCAGACCGTGGTGCTGGGCATTGATTATCTCAGGGACTACGTCGTGACGAATGACGAGAACGCCGCTGATCTGCTCAAGCAGATGAGCGATGCCGTGCAACGCGCCGATGCCATCGTGCGCGGGTTGCTGGAGTTCTCATCCCACAAGAAAGGCGCGGTCACTGAGCAGAGCCTCACCGAACTTTTCCGGCAATCGCTCGCCGCCGTCGAGACGGAACTCTCGGTGCAATCCATTCAACTGCGCGCGGAGCTGGCGGATGACCTTCCGACGCTGCGTCTGGACAAACGCTCCATGAAGCATGTGTTGATCAATTTACTCGCCACGGAGATCCGCGCGTGCAGTTACGGCGCGGAGTTGGTGGTGAAAACATTTGCCCGAGACCCGACCCTCAAGGAGAGCGCACGTTTTGCGCACAGCGAAGCGGATTATGAGTCCCGCAAGATGATCGTTGCCGAAGTGGAAACGCGCGGCGGCAATGCGCCTGCCGAGAAAGATTCCAAGGGCGCGGGCGATGAATTCGGATTGCTCGTGTCGCGGAAGATCATTGAACTTTACGGCGGGAAACTGGAGCGCCAGCAGCACCGCGACGGCTCTAAGTTGACGCTTTCATTTAGCACATAAATAAACGGAGAATCATATGAACAAGAAACGCATCCTCATCGTGGACGACGAACCCGGCATCACACAGTTGCTGCGGTTGAACCTTGAAAAGACCGGTCATTACACCGTCCGCGCTGAGAATGACTCGGAGAAAGTGCTGAGCGCTGCCATCGAATTCAAACCCGACCTGCTGATGTTGGATGTGATGATGCCCGGTATGAGCGGCGGCGAAGTCGCGGGCAAGCTGAGGAATACACGCGCGTTCAAAACACTGCCCATCGTCTTCCTCACCGCTGCGGTGAAGCAACACGAGGTGGACGCGCGCGACGGAGTCATCGGTGGATTTCCCTACATCGCCAAGCCTCTGAACGTGAAAGGCGTCATCGAGATCATCCAGAAGAACCTGCCGGATGAAGTCTCTACGTGAAGTGAAGTCTTCAAAGTAACGCGCTGGGAAAAGCGGCGGTGAACGCGCGCAGTCCAGACGCTTCGCGAAGCGTTTGGAGTGCGATGGCTTCAGCATCGCTTTTGGACTGGGATTCAACGCAAAGGCGCAAAGCCGCGAAGAAAGATGGTTTAACGCTCGCCCTCATCCCGGCCTTCTCCCCCGGGGAGAAGGAGAATCGTTCTCCGGTTTCTTGGAATGTGGTGTGACGGGCTTGGTGAAAGGAGCGTTCACCAAACGAAAACCTGACTGCGGGATGTCCTCTCCTTGGGGAGAGGAAACAGGTGAGGGAGGTCGTGAACACAAATCAATCGGGCCGGAGCGCGACTGTGTCTGCAAGACCAGTCGCAGGGCGGGGATGCGAATGACATGTGGAAGAATCCTGCGCCTCGGTTGGCGGAGATGCTGCGGCCGGTCTGCGACACAGCCGCGCTCCGTCGTAGCGTCGGGCATCCTGCCTGACGCAGAGCCGGGCTTCCCAGCCCGGCGGAAAAAACCTCACGCAAAACGACGCGCTTGAAATGTCCGTGAGTCCCACAAATCTCGGGCGCTTTTTCCGGGCGGCAGGGATGCCCGCCCTCTACGGCAACCATCAGTCTTCGCCCGGCTTCGCCCCGACAGGCGGATGGTTGCCGCTACCGCCGCGCCGAAATGGCCTGCCGCGGCGGAGCGCAGCGAAGACGGGAATGAAGGCGGGACGGGGCTGGCTTGCCGCGCCGTAGTCGGACGAAGGCAGGGGGATTTGTTGCGGGTGGGGCTACAAAGATTTTGCTCCTGACGGAGCAGGAGTAGGCGCGCTCACGAATCATGGGAAAACATTTTTCAAGTCAAGCAGGCGGATAAGTTCCACTCTTTTCTCCCACGTCCACCGAGGAATTTGGTTCTTAGGCTTGGTCACAATTTTCCCATTCCATTCTGGGCCAAGCGAATTTCTGATTGTCTGTTCTACTATTTGAAGCCGCGCTGCCTCTGCGTATCCGGGCGCAGGGGACGAACAAATTATCACGAGTTTTACCGTGTCCTTACAGAACTCAAGAATTCTGGGCAGCCAATTTTCGGCTCCGCCATCTAATAGCTCATTGTACAAAGGCAAAAGATGCGGATTGTTCTGTGCTAAGTACGTTGGCGCATGCGTAGTCCAAGGCGATACATCAACGTGCGCAGCGGCAAAACTGTAAGGACAATGAAGGATTTCAAGAGACCACTGCAATTCAGCAAACCAGTGGTGCGGTGGCGTGTAAGCCAGTCGAAAATAATCTACGAGGCGGCGGGTAAGATTGTATGAAGTGAGTGGAGTCGTTGGCCACCGGTTGGCTTCCATAAATTCCGTGGGTGACGGATTTAAGCCAACGGTGATTGCTCTGGCCTTATCAAGGACACCAAAGAATGGAATTGGGTGTAGTGGAATGTTTGGAATAATGCTTCTATACCGTTCCTCAATGCCGAACTGCTCTGCTTGGAGTTGCTGGACAAAATTCACCAATGTTGAACTTAACGTGAGTGCAGCATCGACATTTTGTTCAATGCTAAAAACCTTTTTGACGGCCTGTTCCAGTGTGAATTCTTGATCAACGTGTATTACTGCCAACGGATGAGCCGTCTCGGGCAAATCATCAATCGCTACGTCCGACTTCTTGGCGTAGCTCTCAAACAAATCCGTGAGTTTATGCTTCACGGCGTGGTTGTAGGCGTAATCTGCTCCACCTGCTGACCACAATTGAAGACAGTGGCCTGCGTCCTTGAGCAGTTGAAGGCTTTCGCGAGCTTGCCGAACCGGCTTTTCATTTTCGTCGAGCAAGGTTCCGTCAACGTCTATGGAGATGTTCAGCGGCATGATTTACGTAAGCAACTTCCTCCACCTTCCCAACTGCTTCGCCACTTCCTTCGTGCCGGGAGCGCCGGGGAGATTGCGTTGGGCCATCGCGCGGGTCATCGCTTCAAGGTTTGGGTTTGTCACGGAGGACCATCGCATCGCTGGTCGTCTCTGGGTATTTCTTCCGTTCGGCGTCGCGACGCGCGAGCAATTCCCTGCCACGCTGGATTTGCTCCGGATGTTGCTTCTCCTCTTCGCGCAAGTAGGCGAGGTACTTGGTGATGTCGTGACCGAATTCGGCGGAGATGCGACGGCGCACCTCGCGGATTTCTTCGATGGCTTGGTCGGCGGCGTTCATAATTCTGTTTCTCCCAACAATTCCTGCGGTGTTACCAGTTCCGGCGATTTCAAGCCGAGTTGCCGGTTGATTTCCCGGATGTGGCCGAACTTGTTCGCATTCGCCAAATGGCGGCAATTCCACGTCACAAGGTAGTCGCACGCATGGAATGAAGCCACTGCCAGATGCAGCGCATCACCCGCCGGGTCTTCGGGCATCAACTTGTGTTTCACGTAAGCTTGCACGATACCGTCAATTTCAATCCCGGCAGGCAAGAGCGGAATGCCCAGTGCCATTTTCAACGCGGCTTCCTTGTGATACGCGCCGCCTTTGCGAAGTTCGCCGAACACCGCTTCACTCGTGACCAGATCGTACTCGTTGCGTCGTTCATCCCAAAACTGTCGCGTCCAGTCGCGCATCGCCACGATGGCCGGAGCGGTTCGCTCATCGTAATAAAAACTGAAGAACGTCGTTTCGAGATAAACGATTTCCATGGCGGTTCTTTATGAAAGCAACTTCCTCCACCTTCCCAACTGCTTCGCCACTTCCTTGGTGCCGGGGGCGCCGGGGAGATTGCGTTTGGCCATCGCGCGCGTCAAATCGAACACGCCCAGCGCGTCGCGGCCAAAGTATTTGCTCCCGGTCACCGGGTCCACGGATTGCAGGTCGGCGAGGGTGAGTTGGTTCAACGCCTTGCCTTCGCCTTCGGCCCGCGCCACCACCGCGCCCACGACGTGATGGGCTTTGCGGAACGGCATGCCTTTTTGCACGAGGTAATCGGCGAGGTCGGTCGCGAGGAGCGCGGGATCGCTCGCGGCGGCGAGGCAGGAGAAGGAATTCACGCTGGTGTGTTGCAGCATGGCGGACATGAGTCGCACACAGGCACGCACGGTGTCGGCGGTGTCGAACAGCCGTTCCTTGTCCTCCTGCAAATCGCGATTGTAGGTCATGGGCAGGCCCTTGAGCAGCGTGAGCAGCGCCATGAGGTTGCCATACACGCGACCGGTCTTGCCGCGCGTCAATTCGGCCACGTCGGGATTTTTTTTCTGCGGCATGAGCGACGAGCCGGTGGTGTAGGCGTCGGCGATCTTGATGAAGTTGAACTCCGCGCTGGCCCAGAGAATCACGTCCTCCGCGAGGCGCGACAGGTGCATGGCGAGCACCGCACCGGCGGCGCAGAACTCGATCGCGAAATCGCGGTCGCTCACGGCGTCCATGGAATTTTGCGTGAGCTGGACTTTGCCGTCGGCGTCCACGAAGCCGAGCAATTTGGCGACGAGCGTGCGATCCAGTTTCAAAGTTGAACCAGCAATCGCGCCGCTGCCGAGCGGGCAGACGTTCACGCGCGAGTAACAATCCCAGAGCCGCTCGCAAACGCGTTCGAGCATCTCGACATAGGCGAGCAGGTGATGCGCGAAATAGACGGGCTGCGCGCGTTGCAGGTGCGTGTAGCCGGGGATGATGACGTCGGCATTGTGTTCGCCGACGGCGACGAGCGTGCGTTGCAGGCCAACGATCTCGCCGAGCAGCGCGGAGATTTCGTCGCGCAACCAGAGGCGCACATCGAGCGCGACCTGGTCATTGCGCGAGCGGGCGGTGTGGAGCTTCGCACCGGCGGGCACGCGTTCGGTGAGCGTGGCCTCGATGTTCATGTGAACGTCTTCGAGTTCGGGCCGCCACTTGAATTTGCCTGCGGCAATCTCTTTCCCGATGTTATCCAGCCCGGCGATGATGGCTTTGGCCTCGGCGGTTGTGAGTATGCCGATCTTTTGCAGCATCGTGGCGTGGGCCATCGAGCCGAGGAGGTCTTGCCGCCAGAGCCGCCAGTCAAAGGAGATGGATTCGGAGAACGCGGCGACATCCGTGCCCGGTCCGCTGGTGAACCGGCCACTGCGGGAAACTGGAGATTTTTTCTTCATAAAAGCTGGGTCGAATTTGCGGCGAAGCGACGGCAAAGTCACGCGGGGAATTGAGTTTCATCGCGAAGTGGCGTGATCAATAAAAACCCCGCCGTGCAGAGCAGGGCGGGGTGATTGAGAATTTACCGTAACAGTTCAGACCGTTGCAGCGTCGCCACCGATCTGAATCTTGCGGCGCTCGGCTTCGTCACGCGCGGCTTGAAGCACAGCTCCGGCTTGGTCACCGATCTGCGGGATGTCTTTGATGTCACCTTCCTCGGCTTGCAACAAATCTTCCAAGCGAGTGAGTCCGGCATGGACGAGCGCATCGGCTTGTTCGCGGGCGATGCCGGGGATGGCAGCGAGGTGTTCGACGGCTTCTGCAACCTTTTCCTCGAATCCGTGGCGCACGACGACTTCGGCTTCGATGTCCACCTGCCAACCCGTGAGTCTGGAGGTGAGGCGGGCGTTCTGGCCGCGTTTGCCGATGGCGAGGGAGAGTTGATCGTCAGCGACTTTGATCTTGGCGCGCTTGTTCACTTCATCTAGTTCAAAGGTCTTGATCTTGGCGGGCGCGAGTGCGTTGGTGACGTAATCGCGGACGTTGGACGACCACTTGATGATGTCCACCTTCTCGTTGTTGAGTTCGCGGACGATGTTCTTCACGCGTTGACCGCGCAAGCCGACGCACGCGCCGACCGGATCAACTTTTTCATCGCGTGTCCACACGGCGAGCTTGGTGCGGAAGCCGGGTTCGCGGGCAATGCCTTTGATCTCGATGGTGCCGTCGCTGATCTCGGAGACTTCGACTTGAAACAACTTGATGACAAAGCGCGGATCGGCGCGGGACAAAATGATTTCCGGGCCGTGCGGGCCTTGCTCGACGGCTTTGACGTAGCAACGGATGCGTTCGCCGACTTGATATTCTTCCGTGGGCACACGCTCTTTGTTGGGGAGCATGGCTTCGTATTTACCGAGGTCCACGAGGACGTCGGAACGCTCGAAGCGGCGCACGGTGCCGCTGATGATGTCGCCGACGCGGTCTTTGAATTCGGTGAAGATCATCGCCTTCTCAGCACGGCGGACGCTCTGCATCAACGCTTGTTTCGCATATTGTGAGGCGATGCGCCCGAAGCCGGTAGGTGTGACTTCGATTTCGAGTTCTTCGCCGATCTGGGCATCGCCCTTCACGCGGCGCGCGTCGAACAGGGAGATTTGGTCGTGCTTGGAGATGACCTTCTCAGTGACGATGAGTTTGGCCCAGGCTTTGATGTCGCCGTTCTTGGGATCAATGGTGACGCGCAGTTCACGGGCCGCACCGACCGCTTTTTTGGCTGCGGACAACAAGGCTTCCTGAACCGCATTAACGAGGACATCGCGGCTGATGCCCTTTTCGCGCTCCCAAAATTCCAATACCGCCAAAAAATCAGCATTCATAGTCGTTCCTTTTCCCACGAGGGGAATAAAAAAGTCGGCAGAAATTATTCTTCCGACTTCACATGCCAGCTCGCGCCAGCGTCAAACTTTACCGTTATGCGCCGAGAGTAGAGATTCGGGAGAATAGCCGTCAAGGAGGAATTCCGGTACGAAGGGCGTGCGAAGGATGTGATTGCATTGCGGGAACGGGGCGCACCAAGGAGGGCAATTCTTGGTTGAACGGTTTTTTTCCAAGATTGTTGTGGATTATTTATGTTCGTTTGATAGAGTCGCGCCCCTCGTTCAACGGGAGAAATGCTTCCGTGAGGTGAGGAAACGATTTTTGCCAGAAATATTTGCACGTGTGACAACGAAGAAAAAAGAAATCAAGAAGTCGGCTGTGCGTCATAAGGCGCACGCCTCGACTTCGGCTGCGGCCATTTTGGGACGCCCACTTGCGTCCAAGACCAGTCCGGTCAGGGGATCGAAAAAGGTCAAGGCGGAGTGGCAGAAGTATTATGATCGTCTGTTGGAGTTGCGTGAACAGTTGATGCGCCAGATGAACGGTCTAGCCAAGGAATCCGCGCAGGAGATCGCGGGTTACAGTTTGCACATGGCGGATTCTGGCACGGATAATTTTGACCGTGATTTTGCGTTGAGCCTTCTATCGTCCGATCAGGATGCGGTATATGAGATCGAAGAAGCGTTGAAACGCATCGAGCGCAACGCGTATGGTGTGTGCGAATTGACGAACAAGCCGATCCCGAAGGCGCGTCTTGAGGCGATTCCGTGGGCGCGGTTCACAGTTCAAGCCCAAGCCCAACTCGAACGCGATGGCGCGTTGCGTCAACGCCGTCTAGGCCAGCTCGGGACAGTGGATGGAGCTGCAGCACCCGACGTGGAAGACGCCGACGACGACGCTCCCGAAGAGAAACCGGCCGCTAAAGACAAAGAATAATCCTAATTTTATATGCGCGAAATCATCACCATCGAATGCACCGAAGCTCGTAAGGAGGGGAAATCTCCTTCGCGCTACACCACCACTCGCAACAAAAAGTTGAAGACCGAAAAGCTGGAGATTAAGAAGTTCAATCCCGCTTTGCGTCGTCACACATTGCATCGCGAAATCAAGTAATCCTATGCCTCGCAAGACAAACACAGACAAATCCGACAGCCGCGGACGCCGCGGCACCACAGAAAAACGTACGCCGCGTCCGAAGCCGAAGATTGATTTCACGGTGGACGCTCTGGACTTTAAGAACACGAATCTGCTCCGCCAGTTCGTGACCGACCAGGGCCGTATTCTGCCGCGCAAATACACCGGGCTTCCCGCGCACTATCAACGCCGCCTGAATCAGGCGATCAAGCGCGCGCGCCAGATGCTGTTGGTGAAGTGATTTTCAACACCCTGTTGGCGACTTTTCGTCAGCAGGGTTTTTTGACGATACGCATTGCAAACGATTTGCAATTGGGTGTCCCTGCGTCGGATCTTCGCCGCTGAAAGCCGCCTAATCAATCTGATCTTCTCTCAATGGACTATCTGCTTCTACTTTCCAGTATTGCGCTTGGGGCGGTGACGGTGTTTGGTTTCAAGCTCTACGACGCACGCCACATCAAACTACTGAACGCGTTCACCGGTGCCTACCTGTTGTGCCTGACGTTCCTGCACCTGCTCCCGGAGCTTTACCATGTAGAAGCCGCGCACGACGGACATGGATCACATGTGGCGATGGTCATCGGCGGGTTCATGCTCGCGGGTTTTTTTGTGCAAGTGGCGTTGGACGTGATCTCGATGGGGATTGAACACGGCCACTCCCATCCACTTCACGGACGGATGCCGATCGGTGTGGTTGCCG
This sequence comes from Verrucomicrobiota bacterium, assembly GCA_031423875.1. Taxonomy (GTDB): domain Bacteria; phylum Verrucomicrobiota; class Verrucomicrobiia; order Limisphaerales; family JADLHS01; genus JADLHS01. The sequence goes on from JANPGI010000492.1 coordinate 15,735, forward strand.
GGTTGTGTCTTCACGCTTTTGTTGAGGCGTTGGCTTTGGGAGATGGGCATCATTCGCACGATGTCGCTTCAAGAAAAATGCTGTTGATCAGCATCGTGGTTCACAATTATCCGGTGGCCATCGCGCTGCTGGGGATGTTGCTGCAATCGGGAATGAAACGAGGTCGCGCCATCGGTGTGTTGCTGTTGTTTGCGGCGATGGCTCCTCTGGGAATGTTGATTAGTGCGCACACGCCACTGG
>JANPGI010000493.1:0-3162 GCA_031423875.1 Verrucomicrobiota bacterium
CCTAATACTTCCCTTCAACCACTAGGTTTGTGACTGGATTATTGACGAGCGTTGATGGCATCCGCCAGCCGAGCCAGAAAATCACCGCGCCTGCAAGAGTTGCCAAAAGCGGGATGAAGACGTGTGGCGACTTGAAGAATCCAGCGAGCGGTGGGTGAGCTGTTTGTGCCGATGCCGGAAGAATTGTTGCCATCGGAGAATTTTCCTTAACCCATGCGCGAGCCAGAACATTCGCTACTGAAGCCGTGTTATCTGAATCATATCCGTAGTAGGTAAGCAGAACCGCGCGGCTCGCCGGGTCTTGTGTGATTGTCGTGAAATCCTGAAGCCATCGAATCGCTTCTGTTTCAGTCAGGCTGGCGGTGCGATGTTTTTCAGACGCGAGTTGCTCGACGAACTTCGGCAATTTGGCGAGTGAGGAAAGGAGGTTGGCAGATAGTCCCCCGGACAATTGCGGAAGTGGAGCATCTGGCGCGAATTGGATTTGCGCGGTGGCGCGATAGCTTTTAGGCGCGAGCGCAGCATCCGCGAGTAGAATCAGAAAGCATCCGCCTGCGATGAGAATCAGGGCTGCACCGCAGACGAGAAACAGGACGCGCTTCATGTGCAAAGCTTGGCGCGTCTGAAGAATCACGCAAGGCGAATGTGGCGTGGCAAATTCGCCAGAGCTTTTACCTTTCTAGCCTTCGTGATTTCCGGCATTATCGTGTCATGTCAGGTTTAATCGCCATCGTCGGTCGGCCCAATGTCGGCAAGTCCGCACTGTTCAATCGCATCATCCGCAAACGCATCGCCATCGTGCACGACCAACCGGGCGTGACGCGGGATCGCGTGAGCGCGGAGGCGGAATGGCGCGGTCGTCCCTACACCATCGTGGACACGGGCGGCATCGGTTTGTTGCGGAAGGAAAAATCCACGGACGTTATCATCAAAGCCGCTGTCGAACAGGTGGACATCGCCATCGAATCCGCAGACGTGATCATCCTCGTTGTCAATGTGCAGGAAGGCATTGTGCCGCTGGATCAGGAAGTGGCGATGCGCCTCCGCAAGTCTGGCAAAAATGTGCTCGTGGCCGTGAACAAGGTGGACACAGAGCGCGTGGAGCCGCAGTCGTTGGAATTTCTGCGTCTTGGCTTTGATAAGGTTTTTCCGGTGACGGCGATTCATGGCGAGGGAATTCAAGAACTGATGGAAACGGCAGTCGCGTTGTTGCCTGCATTCACGCCGGAGGCTGGTGACGATGCTGAGTCAGCCGAGCCTGCGGAAGCCCCAGAAGGCGCGGAAGCAGAAGAGCCGCTGGCGCGCAAACCAAAAGGGCCGCTGAAGCTCGCCATCGTTGGCCGTCCCAACGTCGGCAAATCTTCCATCATCAACGCGCTCACCAAGTCTGAACGTGTGATCGTGAGTCCGATCGCCGGGACAACGCGCGATTCTGTGGATGTGCCGTTCGAGGTGGACACGGATGGTGTGCGGCAGAAATATATTTTGATTGATACGGCGGGCATCCGAAAGACGCGGAGCGTGGGGGATTCCATCGAGTTCTTCAGCGTGAAACGTTCGGAGGAATCCATCGAACGTTGCGACATCGCGGTGTTGGTGTTGGATGCCCAGGGCGGGATTTTGGAACAGGACAAAAAGATCGCCGACCGCATCGTGCAAGCCCGCAAAGCCTGCATCGTGGTCGTCAACAAGTGGGATCTGTTTTCCGATGCGGTGCTGAAGGCGCGCGAGGAAGAGATCAGCCGCCGCAAAGTGAAGGTGCGTTATGAAGGCAATGAAGCTCCGTTGACTATGCTCGGCGAGTTTGGTTCATGGGTGCAGGAGAAATTGTTTTTTCTCGATTATGCGCCCGTGATTTTCACATCGGCGAAATCAGGTTTCCATCTGGATAGGTTGTTGGAAGCAGTGCGTTACGTCGCCGCGCAGTTGCAGCAGAAAATTCCCACCGCGCTGCTGAATCGCACCATCGAAGATGCCGTGGATCGTCGCCAGCCGGTGAGCGCTGCGGGGCATCGCTTGAAATTCTTTTATGCCACGCAAGTTCGGCAAGCGCCGCCGACGTTCTTGCTGTTTGTGAATCGTGACGAGCTTTTCTCCGACGCTTACAAGAAACATCTCGCCAGCGATCTGCGGAAAGCGTTCGGCTACGAAGGTTGTCCCATTATCCTCGTACCCAAAGCGCGCCCCAAAACCATCGAGCCGAAGCGAAAGTTCATCAAAGACGCCCCTTTCAAGGGCGGAGTGCGTCCCAAGCGCAGCGGGAAAAGCTTCAGCTTCCACCGGGATAAGAACAAGCCTCGGAACAAGGAGGCGTGAGCGAGGGGAATCTCGCCACCCGTGTTTGGTGCTCGCAGAGGAGTTCCAGACGCAGTGTCAAGATACGCCCTACCCGCCGTCGCCCCTGCCCCGCTCGTTTCTCGACAACAGTCACCGCCACTGGCTAGAGTATCGCCGATGTCGTTGAACAACAAACCGCTGGTCATCGCTGGGAGAACATTCTCGTCGCGCCTCATTCTCGGCACGGGAAAGTTTCCCGCGCCGGAAGCCATGCGTGATGCGCTCGCCGCCAGCGGCACGGAGATGGTCACAGTCGCGTTGCGTCGCGCAGATTTATCCGGCAAGAAGGATCCGTTCGCGAACATCCTCGAATTCGTTGACGGCAAAAAATATCTGCTGTTGCCCAATACCAGCGGCGCGATGAATGCCGAGGAAGCCGTGCGTCTCGCGCGTCTCGCCGTCGCCGCCGGATTGCCGAAATGGGTGAAGCTCGAAATCCATCCCGACCCGCGCTACCTGTTGCCCGATCCGATCGAGACGTTCAAGGCTGCTGAAATTCTCGTGAAGGAAGGTTTCACGGTGCTGCCCTACATCAACGCCGATCCGGTGCTGGCGAAACGCTTGCAGGAAGTCGGCTGCGCGACGGTCATGCCGCTGGGCGCGCCCATCGGCTCGAACCGCGGCATTCAGACGCGCGACCAGATCCGCATCATCATCGAGCAGGCCACCGTGCCGGTCGTCGTGGATGCCGGCCTCGGCGCGCCGAGCCACGCCGCCGAAGCGATGGAGTTCGGCGCGGATGCCGTACTTGTAAACACTGCCATCGCCATTGCCACCGACCCGAACCGCATGGCCGTGGCGTTCAAGATGGCCGTGGAAGCCGGG
>JANPGI010000494.1:0-1814 GCA_031423875.1 Verrucomicrobiota bacterium
GTCGGTTCTTCCGAAGTGAACACGATCAGTTCGATGCTGCGGTGGGGTTGAAAACCAGCGGTCTTGAGCGCGCGGATGGCTTCAATCGCGCCCAGCACTCCCACCACGCCGTCGTATTTGCCAGCATTGGGGATGGCGTCAATGTGCGAACCTGTGGCGACAGCGGGAAGCGTTTTATCCGAACCTTCCCACCGCGCGAAAATGTTTCCGACCGCGTCCGCACGTAAAACGAGTCCGGCGTCGCGGCAAAGTTTTTTCACGAACTCACGCCCACGCAGATCCGCTTCGGAAAAAATCACGCGCGTCACGACAGGCGGCGTGGCTTCGGTGATGAGTGCAAGCTCGTCAATCTCCCGTTGGAGTGCCTGCTCTTGGATGACGAGAGGGGGCATGAGAATTACTTTGATGATTTGCGTTTGGCGGCGGGGCGGGCTTTGTGAGCGGCCAGTTGTCCTCGCAATTTGGAGATCTCCACCTGTGCCCGCGCGAGTTCGGCCTGTTGTCGGTCGCCATGTGTGCGCGCCTCGGCGAGTTCCTTGGCGTGGCGGCGCAGTTCGAGTTGCGTCTCGATATGGCGCGCTAATACGGTGAGAGCTTTTTTCTGCTCGGGCCTCAAAACGCGCGGCTCCCTGTCCAGCACGCACAATGTCCCAAGCGCATATCCGTCCGGCGATCTCAATGGTACGCCTGCGTAAAATCTGACCTTCTGCGGGCCGGTCACCAGGGGATTATCTCGAAAACGTGGATCCTTCGTGGCGTCTGACACCACAAATAATCCGTTCTTAAGGATTGCATGCGCACAAAACGAGATGTCCCGTGATGTCTCCTTCAGGCTCACGCCGACGCGGGACTTGAACCATTGCCGCTTCTCGTCCACCAGCGAGATCAGAGCGACAGGCGCTTCGCAGATGTGGCCAGCCAGCTCCGCAAGATCATCAAAAACTTCTTCCGGCACGGAATCGAGGATGTCGTATTCCCAAAGCACCTTCAGACGCTTCACTTCGTTTTTCGGGATGGGTGGTTTCATAGGTTCACATCGGGTCACGATTCACGTCTTTGTAGTAGATATAGCTCGCGGGTGTTTTGCCCATCGCCACGAACCACTGCGGGCAATACGCCGCCATCCAGATCACGTCGCCAGCCTTCACTGGATGATAATCTTCATTCAACCGGTAAACACCCTGACCTTTGAGCATCAACAATCCGTGCTCCATGATGTGCGTTTCCACGAACGGCAACGTCGCTCCCGGCTGATAGGTGAAAATGTTCACCGCCATGTCGAACGCTTGGTGATCCGGCAACAGTACCTGCAAGCGCGCGTCGTCATTGCCGAGGAACGGCTGACCTTTCACGTCGCGTTCGTGGCCGACGATTGTCGCCGGAGCGGGCACGCCTTTCATCGGCACATAGAGTTTCTGGAAGATCAACAACTTCATCGCCGCTGCATGACCGTTCTTGATCACCATATCTTTGCTCGGTGGCAGATAGATGTAACTACCGCGCTCCAGCCGATGCCGCTTCTCTGCGACATCAATGGTGCCCGCGCCTTCGATCACATAAATCAAATATTGATTCGCGCCTGTGTTCCCTTCGCCGACGCCATCTTTTTCCAACGTGATGTGAAGCTGCGTGAAAAGCGGGCCGCCCATTGCGGGAGATATGTTAACCACGCATACGGCATTCTTCCAGCCGGGCAGATGGCTGTTCACGAAGCCGTCTGGCGTGATGAGTGCGTAACGGGATTTGACCACCGTGCGAGTGAATCCAAACAAGTCGTTCATGTGTCTTTCAGGTTAAAATTATTCGCCAACCAA
>JANPGI010000495.1:0-3011 GCA_031423875.1 Verrucomicrobiota bacterium
ATCGAGGCGCAATCTCTAGCCCTCGGCGCAGAGTACGAATACGGCTGGTTCCATGACCCGCCACAATCAGACGCACTGGATCGCGCCCCGGTCATCACCCAACGCAATTGGGAATCGGATACGTTGTCCTTCATGGCTGAAGAGCAGTTGAAACTTGGCTCCAAATGGACAGTGTTTCTCAGCGCGCGGGTTGACAAACACACCTACTCCGATTCCCAATTGCGTTGGGTGATGACCGGGGCGCGATCCAGTGCGTCTGATTGTGGCGGGTCATGGAACCAGCCGTATTCGTACTCTGCGCCGAGGGCTAGAGATTGCGCCTCGATGGGTGACCAGATGACCACACTGCGAACTTGCGCAATGTCCTCACGGGCGTGGCGAACGAGGCTGGTGCTGCGACCATCCCGTTGATCGGTGAACTTCCAGAAATCATAGCTGCCACGCATCTCCAAGCGCCACGCGTCAGATATATCTTTTTTGAAATCAAGCGCAGTGGTGAATTGATTGTTCACGAATTGTCGTCCGCGCGACCAAGTATCCAGCGATATAGTGCCGGGGCGCGCGGAGGTATAAATCTCGCGCTGTTGGCGGTTGATATAACCGTCCTGCACGAAGCGCGACCAGAATTCCCACGGCCCGTTCACGTAACTGAAATGCAGTTTATGGCGCAGGTCATCAAAACCAGCCCCGCCGTAGTTGGGCATGGCAAAATCCGCAGGTTCTCCGGCGACGTTGGCAGGCAGACCGTTGGTGGCGGGAAAAGAACGGCCAAAGTAATAATCCGAGTCCGCGCCTGGTTGATCAGCGATGCCGTAATAGAAAAACAAACCGCTATCGTCGGAAAGCTTGTGCCCGATCCGCGCTTCGACTGCTGTGAACTCATCCACCACGCCTTGTCGCATTTTCACGTCAGCGCCCTGAAACGTCAGCCCGGTGTAAGTCTCCACGTTGATCAACCCTGCAATCGCACCTGCGCCATGCGTGGCAGAGGCCGACCCGCGCACGACGTCTATCCGGTGGATGTCGCCCAACAACGGGATGCCGCGTTCGTTGTCCGCGCCGGTGAGCATCCGGTTGTTCATCGTGCGTCCGTTGACTTGATAGAGATACTTGTCCTCGCGGTCGCTGATGATCCCGCGAATGCCGAGATGCGCGGCGTGACCGTGGTGGTTGATGAATTGCAGATTCGGCACGTACATTTCCAACAGTCGGTTCAAATCTTTTGCGCCGGATTGTTCCACATCGCGAGCGTCCAATTGTGTGAGAGTCACGGGAGTCCGGCGGGCATCCGTCCGGGTCAGGCTTGCAGCACTCTTGAATTGTACGTTGACCAGTGACTCCAAATCCATTTCCACCAGAGCGGCGGCATTGCTGTTGGCGGCGCCGCTTTTTGCGCTTACACCGGAAGTCAGCGCCAACACGAGCAGCAGGGCGATAGTCCGATTGTCATCCCTGCGGTGGGAAGATAAAGGCGTGGCGATCCGCGTCGCCGCTTTGATTCTTGGTTCAGGTTGCATGGCAGTTGTGGGCGCTGATCATTAACAAGCGCCACTAAAGTATCGGCGCGTCTTGCCGCGGGGTTTACGTCGAAGATTTATCTGCGGTTGAAGTCCGCCGATTTCCAGAAAATGGGCAACCGCCCAAGAGAAGAGCATCGGGCATGAATGATTCGACTTAGAGCCTGTTTTTACTGCTAAAAAGGATTCACCGAGTAGAAGAGTGTCGTTTTTCATTTATGAATTTGGAGTGAGGGTTGCACGGGCAATTCCAAGGTGAAGGTGGCGCCCTGACCGGAGCCGGGGCTGGTGACGTGCAATTTGCCCCCCATTTCCTTGACAGCCAAAGCACCGCTGTGCAGGCCAAAGCCGTGCCCGTCCTTTTTGGTGGTGAAGCCGTGATTGAAGATGCGAGTCAGATTTTCCTGGGGAATACCCACACCATTATCGGCCACGGAGATCTGCACACGATCAGCGTCGCCCATGATCCGTAAGGTGATCTGCTTGTCATCGCGGCCTGCGTCGTCACAGGCGTGTTTGGCGTTGCGCACGAGATTAACCAGGATTTGCAGCAACTTATGCTTGTCCACCACGATGGGTGGCACAGGCGAAAACTCCCGCACCACCTTCAATTCATGCCGCTGCAACGAGGCCGCATTCATCCGAAGCGTGTCCTCGATCAAATCCTCCACCCGCACCACCTCGGTCACGCCGGAAATCTTTGCGTAGGTCTGTTGCATTGAAACCACATCCTTGATGTGCTCGATGTTCTTCTGGAGCGACGACAGCTCGACCAATACCGCCGCCTGTTCGGTCACCAGGTGTTCGGCGAGCGTGTTCAGGAACGAGGGCAATTGTTTGCCGCGCTGATCTGTGGTGATGAAGGCCGCCAGATCGTTTTCATGCTCGTGCAGCATTGTCGCCACCTTGGCGACGTTGACGGATTTGGATTTCTTGATCTTCTCCGCGACGATCGTGGCGGAGACGTTCACGCTGTTAAGCACATTGCCAACGTTGTGCAGGACGCCGGTGGCCACTTCTGCCATGCCCGCCATGCGTGATGTCTGGAGAAGATCCTTGTGAACCTGTTCCAGATTCGCCTCGGCCAGTTTGCGCTCTGTGACATTGATGTGGGTGACAACCACCCCATGAAGCCCGTTGGTCAGTGGCGTCACAAAAAGCGAGAACCAGCGTTTACCCTGTGGCGAGTGACAGGGATATTCCAGAGTGAACGTCTCGCGTTTCCCGACGAGCACAGCTTGGATGCCTTCCAGTGCCTCAGGTGATTCTGCCGCCAGTTCGCCCTTGTCCCGCATGAGCACATCCAGATAATTCACACCCAATCCGGTGTGGACGAACCCGGGATCGCCATTTTCACGGGCAAACTTTTCCCACGTCTCATTGACGGCGATGATGGTGCCGGACGCGTCGAGCACAGCGATGTTGGCTGTGAGCGAATTCAGCACAGCTTTGGCAAACTGCTCCTTGAGACGCAACGCCTCCTCCGCTCGTTTG
>JANPGI010000496.1:0-8108 GCA_031423875.1 Verrucomicrobiota bacterium
GCCGCCGCCCGCTGACCTCCGAGCGCGGGCAATCAAAACCCTGCACCGGTCGCTTGGGATGTTCTTGCGCTGGCCTGCCAACCGGCGTGCAGATGCCCATCCAATCGCGTGCGGCGGCTATCTCTCCAAACGGAATGCCAATCTGCGCCATACCGAACGGGCCGGGATTCATGCCGAGAAACAGGATGCGCTTTCGGCTGTTGCCGAAGCGCCGCAAGTATTCCTCGTGCGCCGCCCATGCGTAGTCGAGCGGGTTGTAGGTGTGCGTGACAGGCGCGCGGAACGTCAGGCGTTCTACCTGCGACGACAGTTCGCGCGCGGCGGCGATGAGTTGTTTGCTGATGCTGGAAGGAGACTGTTTCAAAACGTGGGGACGATATTTTATTTCTGACGAGACGCAATGCTTTGCAAGTATCCAATCGGGTGTGATTCATCCAATCCAGAGCGTTCTCAAAGTCCGTATGCGATTGTAGCGGCGCTCTGCGAGCGTCGTTCCTAGTGACTTCAGGATTGGTCGGCGGTCACAGACTGCCGCTGCAGGACTTATGAAACCGTTCTAAACAAAAGCTCGCACCGTGATTCCGCGCCGGTCAAAGATGTCTCTATGAAAACCATTCTGATGTGCGTGATCACAGCCGTGTTGGTTAGTTCGTGTGCCTTGAAACACAAGTCCACGTCAAATCAAACGAGTGCCTTGAACATCCTCACTCGCGCTGCTTGGGGCGCAAAGCCACCTGTGGCACAGATGAAAGCCCACAAGATTTCGCGTATCACGATTCACCATACTGCCACGTTGCAAAAACCGGAGCGTTCGCTCGCCGATAAGATGAAATCCTTGCAGAAGTTTTCCCAGAACCCCGGCACGCTCGGCAATGGAAAGGCCAAACCCGCTTGGCCAGATGTGCCGTATCATCTCTACATTGATTGCCATGGCGAGATCGCCGAGGGGCGCGATGCTGATTACGTCGGCGACACGAACACCGCTTACGATCCAACCGGGCATCTGCTCGTGGTGTTGGAGGGGAACTTCGAGGAGGAAAAGCCCACGGAGCGACAATTGACTGCACTGCGACAACTGTTGGCTTCAGAGCAGGCCCGCTACCGGATCGCGCCCGAACAGATCGCTTCGCACAAAGACTTCGCAGAAACGCTGTGTCCCGGAAAGCATCTGCATGAAATGATCCCCTCACTCACCAAGCGGGCCAAGGGGAAATGAACGGTGCGTTGATGGGCTTGCTGGATCAATCAAGTTTCTTGTGAAGTAGATTTACCGCCATGGTTCGCAAAAGAAAAAGTCCGGTGATGAACCCGCACAGTGCAGCGAGCAGACGATCTGGCGGCACTGAACCTTCTCCGCCGATGTGCGCGCCAAAGAAAATTGTTTCTCCCTCGCCGGGAAATGGCGCGCGGGACTGGACTCGGCCCGATCTTTCCACGCCTTGTGAGATGCCGGAGCTCGCCACGCGAAAAATCGGGATGCCGTATTCCGCCGCTCGCACGGGAGCGATTCGCGCGTGCAACTCGTGTTGATGCTGTCCCCAATCCGCCACGTCCATCGTGGGCACGATGAGCATCTGCGCGCCTTGACGGACGAGCGCATCGGTGACGCGCGTGTAGCTCAGGTCGTAACAGATGCAGATGCCGATCTTGCCCCACGGCGAGTCCCAAACTTTTTGCTCGGTCGCGGGCAAGCCGTCCTTGAAGAACTGGATGGGTACGCTCTTCACTTGCTTGAAGACAACGTCGCCATTCGTGCTGATGACGAACGCGGTGTTGTAATAGTTCGTGCTGCCGAGCGGTTGCTTGCCACCGACGATGAGGAACTTCTGGTTCGTGCGACACCAATCTTTGAGCGTATCCGTCGGCTCGCCGTCGAGGGTGTATTCGGGGAGGACGACGACATCCACGTTTGTCGCTCGAAGTAACCAGAACGGGCGGCGTTTCTCAGGAAGCACAGCCGACTTCTCCAAGGATTTTTCAATTTGGCTGTTTTCGGGAAACTCCAATTGGATTCCAGCGGCCACAAAAGTTGGCGCGGGAGATTTCCGTTTTGCCAGACCCGGAAGCAATACCGCAGCTAGCACAATAATGATCGCAATAACCACCAACAGTTCAACCAGAGTAAATCCACGCTTCTCAGTCCTAGGTTCTGTTCCAATAACAAGAAAGCACGCCGCAAACGCCGCTACCACAAACCCAATCCCAAAAACGCCCAGATGTGTCCACGGCAAGATTGACCATCCCGCAAACGAATACCCCACGTTCAGCCATGAGAATTTCAGGTAGTAAAGTTCGCTGCGGAAGTATTCGAGGCCGGTCCAGAAGAATGGCGTAAGGAACGCCGCGCGCTTCAATCCCAGTTGCACGATGGCGACATGCGTGATCACGACGAACAACGCAATCCACAACGCCAGCACCAGCCACAGCGCGATGGCTGCTGCCCCGAAGATGTTCCAGAAAAATCCGAGTTGCGGGGCGAAGCACGCAAAGCCTGTCGCCAGCGCGATGTAAAAACATTGGCGCGTGGAACGTAGCTGCGCGAGTTGCACGAGGCAGATCACGTATCCCACGATGACGAACGCCAGTAGCCCTGATCTGGCTGGCGTATAAGCCAGATTGAAACACGCGGTCGCGATCAGCGCGAGCAAACCGGCCCGCCGTCCGCTGATGGCTTTGAACTCGGAATCCGTTTCGATTGTCTCGCTCATGTGACTGTGTTTCGACGGTAGCGAAGCCGCCGAAAGTTTCCAACTATTACGTTGCTGGGGAAGGCTCGTTGAGTTTGTTCGGGTATTATCGGTTGACGACTCTCGCGCATGGCCTACCCTCTGCACACATGTCTGCTGTCGCACAAACACTGACCGCGATTCCTCACGAAGCGGCCAATCATTCCGATGCAACGACGAAGGTCCGCACGGGGGTTGAGTTGATCCTCGCCACCAAGCCCTTCGCGCATGATGTCACGCTCCGCAGTTGGTGGGTCATTCTTTCAACGCTGACATTGCTCGCTGCTGCGGTGGTGGGAACGCTGTGGAACTTCCATCCGCTCGCGAAGGTCGTTTGCAGCGTGCTGACAGGCTTGTTGGTGTTGCGGATATTCGTCATCTATCACGATCAACAGCATCACGCGATCCTCCCAAAATCACGGGTGGCGGAATGGTTGATGCGCGGCGTGGGTATCCTCTCTCTGAGCCCGAGCAGCATCTGGCGTGCGTCGCATAATCATCATCACAATCATAATTCCAAGCTGCGCGGCTCGCACATCGGCTCGTTCCCGATCATGACGAAGGATAACTTCATCAAGAGCTCGCCCGGCAAACGCCGCCTGTATCTATTTGTGCGTCATCCGCTGACGATCCTGTTCGGCTACGTGTTCGTGTTTCTGTTCGGCATGGTCATCTATCCGTTTTTCAACCATCCCAAGAAACACTTTGATTGTCTGATCGCGTTCATCGTGCATATGGCCATCGGCACGATGCTGTTTTTGTACGGCGGCGGCTGGCTGGCTGTGTTGCTCACGCTGGTGTTCCCGTTGTTTATCGCTTCAGCCATCGGCTCGTATTTGTTTTACGCGCAGCATAATTTCCCCGGAGTTTCATTCAGCGACAATGAAGGTTGGACTTACGAGAAGGCGGCGTTGGAATCATCGAGTTGCATGAAGACCGGAGTGATCATGGGCTGGTTCTCGGCGAACATCGGCTACCATCATATCCATCATTTGAACTCGAAGATTCCGTTCTATCGCCTGCCCGAAGTCATCCGCTCGATTCCTGAATTGCAAGCACCCAAGACCACGTCGCTAAGTCCGGTGGACATCTATCGCTGCCTGAGTCTCAAGGTTTGGTGCGTCGAAACCCAGCAGATGGTCGGTGTGCGGGGGCTGTGAGCGGGCGCTTAAAAGTTCGGTTCGAGTTCGGTTCGCTCTCCGGAGGCGGCGGTGTCCCGCGCCGAGCGGGATCAGCCGCAGCCGCTTGGCAAGGAATGCTCACAAGGTGAAACCAGCCCGTGCGCCGTTTGACCGTGCTGGGGCTGGTCTTCGCGCATAGCCGCGCTCTGTCAGACACCTCACCCTTCTTCAATCACCCCCGGACCAAGGCGTGTGAGTTTCCTGCATTGCAGAGATGGGGCAAAATCGCATAGAGTCACCGGGATGCCTACGGTCGCAGAACAACTCCGCGCAGCGCGCGAATCAAAAAACCTTTCGATCCACGAAGTCGCCGAGATCACCAAGATCCGCACCGACCACATCCGTGCCCTTGAAGAAGGGAACTTCGACATGTTTGTGGCGCCCGTTTATATCCGTGGGTTCACGCGCACTTACGCCACGCTGCTCAAGTTGGATGTGCCCCAGCTTATCAAGGCACTTGAATTGGAACTCGGCAAGACGGAGAAATTTGCCGAGCCGCCGCGCCTGTCGGAAAACAAGAAGGGCGCGCTGGATTTCGTGATGCTCCAGTTCTCCAAGGTGAATCTGCGACGCGGCGGCATCGTGCTGGGAGTGTTGATTGTGGCGGGGATCGTTTATCTGACGGTTTGGGTGGCGCGGAGAAATCAAAACGCTGATCCTTCGCGCGGCCTGCCTCCGGCGCGCTATCAATCCCCGGTTCGCAACTCGGACAACACACTTCCCGTCACACCCCAGCCCGCACCGCGCAGGCAGTAGGCGGTGCGACAACGGGCGTTATTTTCCGCTCACATCCAGGCAGACAACTTGTCCTGTGGCGTTACGGCAATAGATTTTTCCATTCGCGAGCACTGGCGCGGTCCAGCATTTACCGCCCAACACCTGCGCGCGGGAGATGGGTTTGAATCCCGCTGGTGACGCTTCTGCTACCATGAGTTCGCCTTTGGCGGTGAGGACGATGAGTTTGCCGTCGGCTGAAATGACGGAGCCGAACCCTGTCTTCTCCGTCCATTTGATTTCGCCCGTCAGCAGATCCACGCAACGCAAAGCAGCATTCGGTCTGGTGGCGTCGTCATCAATGCCGTAGAGATTTCCGCCGATGAGGACGCACGGATTGAAATGATTCCGCATGTTTTTGTTCTGCCAGATTTCTTTGGGGGGCGAAACCGTCACGTCGAACAGTCCGCCGCTGCGATTGTAGCCCGACGAGATGAACACCTTGCCGCCGGAGAGGATCGGGTCTGCGGCGTTCACGTCATAGCTGGTCTTCCACGGCACGCGCCAAAGCTCTTTGCCATCGGCCACCTTCACCGCCACGCCGTCCTGTTTGGTCATCAACATCGCTGCGCGCTCACCGTTCACATCGTAGAGGACGGGCGTTGAGTAGCCGGAGACATCTGTGCCAGAGGTCCAGAGGACTTTGCCGGTCTTCTTTTCGAGCGCGGTTCCAGCCGAACCGACATTGAGCAAGGCAGTCTCGCCGACAATCGTGACGGACCCTGCGAAGCCCCAAGTCGGGACTTCTGCCTTGAGTTCGTCGGCGATGTTCTTCGACCAGAGGATCGTGCCTTTGGCTGCGTCGAGGCATTGCACGAGGCCGCGTTTGCTGAGGGCGAACACTTTTCCGTCGTCCACCGTCGGCGTCGCGCTGGTGCCGCCGTCGTAATATTTCGCGTCGAGCTTGGAATCGAACGAGTGCTTCCAGAGGGTCGCGCCTGTGTTGGCGTCAAAACAAAAAATCGTTTCCGTGTCCTTGTTGTTGCCCGTGGTGTAAACGCGCCCGTTACTGACGGAGAACGAAGAATAACCCACGCCGACCTGTGCTTTCCAAAGTTGCTTCGGTCCTTCAGCGGGCCATTTGGCGGACCAGCCGGTTTCCTTCGAGATGCCGTTCTGGTCCGGGCCGCGCCACTGCGGCCAGTCAGTGGCGTTGGAGATGAGAGCCATTGTGGAGAGCAAGACAATCAATGAGAGCACGCGAGCTAGTTTCATACTGCTAGGGTTAGCTAAGTCCACGCGGTGTGTCAACGCGCGGCGAACAACAGGGTAAGGCTACCGCGTGCTTCACCCGGTTTGAATCACACTCGTGCGGCAGTTCCGGTTAGGCTTCGGAGGGTTTGCCGGGGACGCGTCCGCGATACGCCGCGAGAAAGTAGAGCAGCACCAGCATGACAACGACGGCGATGCCCCCCCAAAAAAGTGTCCAGCGCGTTATGTCGTCCGTGGTGCAGGTGGCGAACCACCAGCCACTGCCAAGGTAGCCGAGGAGATTTCCCGCACCGCTGGTCATGACGGAAAGCAGGGATTGCGCGCGTCCACGCCACGCGGGGTCAATACGTTGTTCGAGATAAATCTGCGTGGTGATCAGCACGAGTGTGAATCCTGCGCCGTGCAGAGTGAGTCCTGCGAGCAGGGTGAGCTTGCTGTTCATGGCGCACAGAAAATAGCGCACGGCGGTGAAGCCAAGTCCGAGTGCGATGACCCATTTCAACCGCCAGCGCGCGAGCATTCCCGCCAATGTGAACATGACGATGATCTCTGTGGTCTGGCCCAGAGTCATCCAAACCGTGGTGTGGACAAATCCGAATTCGCGCAAGTGTGGAGGGGTGTAGGGAAACATGGCCGCAACGGTGGCGTTGAACAGCATGGCGGTGATGAACACGACGCGATGGTCGGGGTTCTTGAGCAACGACAGAGCGTCCCAGCCCATACGTTGTTTCCAAGTCGTTTTCTCGTTGGACTCAGGTGGCGAAACATTTGGCAACAGAAAGGTGAATGCCGCGACACCGACCCAGACGATCGCTCCGGCGTAACCCGCCAACGTGGAGGTGTCCGCATTCAACAGGCTGATGCTCCCGCAACCCGCCACCCAACCGAACGTGGCCATGGAACGGATGGGGCCGTATTCACTCTGAGAATTTTTAAGCCGTGAGAAGACGATGGTGGTGGCGATGCTGAACGTGGGCGATGTGCAGAGCGCGTGCAGTTGCACGAATGCGAGCACGACGCCCACGCTCCACCCGAGTCGGATGGCGGTGGTCGCCAGTGCCATACTCACGGCAGTGGCGAGGGCGAGCCAGCGCAACACCACGACGGGCGCGGCGTGGCGATCTGCCATCGCGCCAAAAATCAGCGGGGATACGAACGCGGCGACAGCAGAAGCAGCGAAGGCGTAGGGCTTGATGTGGTGCAGGCCGTGTGCATCTAGGACGCTGCCCAACGGGACGAACCACATCGCCATGGCCATCCCTTGGATGAAGAAGAGGACTATCAGTTCAAAATATTCCGCGCGGCGGATCGTCGTCAGCACTTGCACAGGACACACGAGCGCGGAAAAAATTCAAGCTTTGGCGTCATGGTAGGTTGGCGCAATCGGATGCCCGATTGTAACGACCATCAATCAACCGCGCTGATACGCCGCGCGGCGCGTCGAAATTCCCTTTGCGTTGAAGTCTCGCTCGAAATCCGTGACCACCGCTGCCAGCGCGGAGGGCGTTTCCACCGGGGTAAACCGTTTGTCTGCCGCAAACACTTCGAGCATCTGAGTGAAATAATCTTCGTCATCTGTCCGCAGATAAACGATGCCGCCAGCTGACAGCGCCTGCCACGCGAGTGTGGTGAAGCGTTCGTTGATCAGGCGAAATCTCCGGTGCTTTTTCTTCGGCCACGGATCAGGGAAATAAATGTGCAATGCCCGCGCGCAGCCCGTCGGGAGCAGAAACTCCAGTAGATACGCGCTCTCGATGCGGACGCCCCGCACGTTGGTGAGATTCAGTCGCCGCCCTTTGCGATCCACCTTGTTGACACGGCCCATGAGACGTTCGACGCCGAGGAAATTGGTTTGAGGATTCAGCCGCGCGTGTTCGATGAGAAACGACGCATCGCCGCAACCAAGTTCCACCTCTAGCGGTTGGGCTGCGGGGAAAAGTTTCGCGATGTCCATCCGTTCGAGGATGGTCTCAAACTCATGAATGAGCGAGGGCGTGCGTGTTGCGACGGGTTGTTCCACGCGTCGAGTGTAGCCCGACGCGGCTCGTGGGAGCAACGTCAGGTGTTTGAGTTGGGGTGTGACCGAAGAGGCGATCACTAATTTGATGGGGCGCGGCTGTGTCGAAGACCAGCCGCGCCGCCACACTCCGCCCGCCTCCTTGGCGTCATTGAAAAGTGGTCCGATAGAACCGGCTGCTCGCGAATCGCGCAGTTG
>JANPGI010000497.1:0-2961 GCA_031423875.1 Verrucomicrobiota bacterium
CCAACACTGTTTTCCATACTCCTTGGCTAGCGTTGCGCAGTAGAGTGCGCTCTTCGTATCCACGTCATCACTGGTGCGGACAGTCTTCTGCACTAATTCCTGAGTGGATGCCGAGGTGCGGACTCCCAGAAATGTCGCGCCCGACTTCTCGCGCTTCTTGAGATAATCCGCCAACGTCACGCGGTATTCATCCACGAGCCGCATGTATTGGGGAGCGACGCGGATGCGCGCCTGCTCCAGATCGGCCAACTTTTCCCGTAGCGTGATGTTCTGGCGGATCGTGTCCCACTCGCGCACGACGACCTGAAGCGAAACGTCCGAGCGCGAAGACGAAGTGCCTGCACCAATGCGCATGGCGACGCGGGCGCGGAGGAGTTCGTCCAGCTTGGAAGCGGTTTCTTGCGCGGTCCAGAAATGGCGGTTGTCACGCCCGACGAAGTAGGAGACTTGCAACGCCCACCATTTTTCCAATGCCAGCATGTTGGGGAACTGGCTTTGGAACGAGCGCAGGAAAGCGGTCTGCCAGTTGTAACAGGAATTCAACCCCGCGATGGTGGCGCGCAGGTTTTCTTTGCCACCTTTGAGCTTCATCAATTCACTGACGAACAACTGAGCGCTGCGGCGGAAGATTTCGCCTTCGTCAGAATCAAGCGTATTGGGATCGGGCCAACTGAGTTGTTCGATGGTCGGCGGCGGTGCGGAGTGGAGGATGCGGCGGGCGGTTTCAAGTGGATCCGGATCACGGACGAGAACTGTCGTCGGGCTGATGGTCAGCGTGCCGAGTTTGTTGCCGGGCGGCGGAAGGATCAATTCCGCATCGCGCGAGGCGAGCAGATGTTGAGTGAGACCTTCCGAGAGCCACGGCGGGATTTCAGCGTCGTGATTACCCGGATTACGGTCGGCCATTTCCTGCAACACGACGCGGACGATGGAGCGGATGAATCGCGTGCGATCAACAAGCTGCGGCACTTCGAGGCGGTAGCTCCAGGTTCTGCCGACGCGTTCCTTGGCGATGGTGATGTCACCTCCCACACGAAGCGTGATGTTGACGCGCGACGTCCAGTCGCGCGACGCGTCCAAGTCGGTGCAGATCGCCTGCTTGATGCGTTCGCAGGAGACGACGAGCAGCGCGGGTTCGAGTTCGAGGAGTTTGGGATCCGTCATGGTGCGGCGTTGCGAGGTCATCGCGCCGCGCCGGTCAATGATGATGAACTGCCCAGACGCACTTCGCATGATGCCGCTGGCGTTGGCAAGCGATGTCTGCGCGGGCGATGAATCTCCCGCGAGGAACAGCATTCCGAGCGCGAGGAGGATTTTCATAGACGGGAAAGTTTAACCACGAAATACACTAAACACACGAAAGTGGGACGAAACGAAATCCGATCCGGCCTGTTCAGCTTTTGTGTTTCTTTCGTGTAGTTCGTGTGTTTCGTGGTTCAAAAGCATTTTCCCTTTAACCGCGCGTCACTTTTTCGCGGCAGCCTTGGCGGGCTTGGTTTCCGACTTGGCGGCGGGTTTGTCCGCGACGCTCGCGGCGGATGCGGATTTCCCGGAGTCCGAATCCTTCTTCGCGGCCTGCTTGTAGCCCTCGCTGCGGTAATCCGTGATGTAAAACCCGCTGCCCTTAAAGATGAGTCCCGCACCCGCGCCGATCTTGCGCGAGACGCGTCCGCCGCATTTTTTCTTTTGGCGTCCGACCGTCAGCGTGCATTTGGTCAACGGTTTTTCAGACATGGTTTGTCTGGCATCAAATTCTCCACCGCACTTGCTGCAAACGTATTCGTAGGTAGGCATAACCGATGATGAACTGTGTGAACCGAAAATTATCTGCGCTTGCGACGACCCGCCGGAGCGAAGTGATAGCCGCCATGCACGCGCACTGCGGTGGCTTTGCCAGGAAAACCCTGCGGCGCGCCGGGCTTGTCGGCTTCAAACAGCGCGGTGTAGCGGTAATCAAACTTCTCCATCTTCACGCGCTCGATTTTTTTTCCGATAAAGCGTTCGATGGACGCCACGGGTTGCGCGTCTTCCGCGACCATCAGCGTGAACGCATCGCCCGATGATTCCGCGCGACCCGTGCGTCCGATGCGATGGATATAATCTTCCGGGTGCAGCGGCACGTCGTAGTTGATGACATGGCTCACGTCGGCGATGTCCAATCCGCGCGCGGCGATGTCCGTGGCGACGAGCACTTCAAACCGGCCATCGCGGAAACCCTGCAACGCTTGTTCGCGCTCGCTCTGGGTGCGGTTGGAATGGAGAACTGCGACGGCGTGATTGCCGCGTTTGAGCGTGCCGGCCACTCGATCTGCGCCATGTTTGGTGCGGCAGAAGATGATGACGGACTCGTATTTGACTTCTTTGAGTAACGCTTCAAGCAGATCAGTTTTCTGCACGTCGGCGACGGGGTAGATGACGTGTTTGACTGTCTCTGCGGGTGAACGTCGCGCACCGATCTCGATGGTTTCGGGATTGTGCATCGCCCAAGTGATGAGCGTTTCGATGGCGGGCGGAATGGTGGCGGAGAAAAGCGAGGTCTGACGTTTGCGCGGGCAACGATCCAGGATGCGCCGCACGTCCGGGAGGAAACCCATGTCCAACATGCGATCCGCCTCGTCGAGCACGAGATGTTGCACATGATCGAGTTTGCAATTGCCTTGTTCAAGATGATCAAGCAGACGACCGGGTGTGGCGACGATGACGTCCACGCCGGTTTTTAGTGCTTCGTTTTGTTTGCCGTATCCGACGCCACCGAAAACGACCGCGACTTTCAAATCGGTGAACCGTGCGAAATCCCGGATGGCTGTCTCGACCTGTGCGGCGAGTTCGCGCGTCGGTTCGAGCACTAGCAGGCGGGTTTGTGGTTGATGAGATTCGAGTTTGGAAAGGATGGGCAAAGCGAACGCGGCGGTCTTGCCCGTGCCGGTCTGTGCGCTACCGATGACGTCGCGACCTTCCACG
>JANPGI010000498.1:0-3716 GCA_031423875.1 Verrucomicrobiota bacterium
GGCTTCGGCATCTTCCGCAGCCTTGTCGCGGCCAAAGCCCATGCTGTCCACGTAAATTGCATTCGTCTGGCCGAGGAAGAGCAGGGACATGATCGCGCCGTTGTTGCCAGGATTGCGGCTCAACTCAATGGCGTTGGTGCGTCCGGCTAGTTGATAATTGGCGAGCGCGTCGGTGTAGCTCAACACGATCAAGTTCGTGCGCGCGAGGAACAGCGATCCGGCTTCGCGTTGATTGGCGTTGTTGGGGTTGGGCAGTGACGTCGTGCCAAGACCGATGCGGCTGATGCCAGCGTTGAAGTTGCCAAGACCAGAGAGATCGAGATTACCGCGCGAGCCGTTCACCGCAGTGGCCGTGCCTTGCTGGATGATAAGACTCCCGGTGGTGTTGCTGAGATTGAGTGTGGAGGTCAAACCGCTGATGGCGTTGGTAAGATTGCGGATGGCCGCGACGTCGCCCGGAGTGCCGACGACGAGATTGCCGTTCGTGATGTTGAGGGAAGTGCCGGGTGCGATGGCGATGGTGTGCAAGCCGTTGGTCTGGCCGAATTGCAGCGAGCCGATGTAACCCGCGAATGCGCCGTCGGCGAAATTGTTGGCGAGACCGGGCGTACCATTCGTGCCGTTGTCAAAAAACTTCACATCATCTGCGCCGGTCGGCACGCCACCGTTCCAGTTGCCTGCGGTGGACCAATTGGTGTCCGTGCCGCTGGCGGCGGTCCACGAAATCGTGGCGGCTTGCGTTGTGGTTGCGACAGACAATGCCGTGAGCAGTGTCAGGAGTATGCGTGAGGTTTGTTTCATGTGACGTAGTTTATGAGATTTTATTTCTTGGCGGTAAATTGTGATCCATCAACGCCGCGACTGTGTGTCGAGGCGATGTTGATTCCGTTTTGCATGTCGGTGATGGATACACTTTATCAGCAGCCAAGAACTGCACATCCCCGATATTGTGCAAAGCAGGTTTGAAATTCTGCGGGCGTATCCGGTCACCGATCCCGAGCGAATCTGGGGTATCCGCGCTTCGCAACAACGGCCTTCGAGGGTGGTGTTTTCCTTGCTGCGTCCGCAGGGCATCCCTAAGCTCCGCGTCCTTGCATGAGTGAAATATTGGTCATCGGTCATCGAAACCCTGACACGGACGCCATCTGCTCCGCCGTCGGCTACGCAGAATTCAAGCGGCGCACCGGAATGCCGGAAGCCGTGGCCGCGCGTTGCGGCGATACGAACGACCGGATTGATTTCGTCCTGAACACTTTTGGCGTGCCTGCGCCGAAGTTTGTGGCGGATGTTTCCCCGAAGGTTCGCGATGTGATGCAATCCCGAATCATGAGCGTGACGCCGGATGCGACGGCAGCCGACGCGCTCGGTCTGATGGACGAACGCGGCATCCGCATCATGCCTGTGCTGGACGCGAGCAAGCGCTGCTGCGGATTGCTCTCACTTTTCAAACTCAGCAAGTTTCTTTTCCCCACGGCAAACCGCCTCGTGGATTCCCGGCGCGTGTTGTCATCTCTCACAAATCTGACACGGACGTTGAACGGAGAAATTCTCGTCGCGCAAAAACCAGATGATGAAGAAGACCTCACGCTGATGATCGGCGCGATGAGCCTCGAATCCTTCGCGCAACGGCTCGACACATTTGATCGCCAGAAACTCGTCATCGTCGTTGGAGATCGTTGGGATATTCAGAACCTCGCGATCCGCGAAGGCGTGCGCGCGTTGGTGGTGACTGGTGGGTTGCAGGTTGAATCCAAGACTCTTGATGCTGCTAAGAAAAAGAACGTCAGCCTCATCATGTCGCCGCATGACACGGCGACGACTGCCTCACTCTGCCGCGCTGCTGTTGCCGTGCGCCATGTGTTGAACGAGGAGTTTGTTTGCTTCCGCGAACACGCGCCGCTCGCTGCCGTGCGCGAAGAGGCAACGAGTTCGGGTCACCAGATTTTTCCCGTGCTGGATCAGGAAGGTCAGACCGTCGGCATTCTTTCCAAGACAGACTTTCTCAAAACGGTCACGCGCAAATTGATTCTCGTAGATCACAACGAACTCTCACAGGCAGTGCAGGGCGCGGACGAGGTGGAGATCATCGAGATCATTGACCATCACCGCATCGGCGCGTTGACGACGCACCAGCCGATTCTATTCCGCAACGAACCCGTTGGTTCAACCAGCACCATCGTGGCGGATTGTTTCTTCCGGCATGATGTGGAATTGCCCAAGCCCATCGCGGGTCTGCTGCTGGCAGGATTGGTTTCCGATACGTTGAATCTGAGTTCGCCGACGACGACCGCGCGCGACGCTGAGATTTTGAAGAAGCTGGAGAAGATCGCCGATGTGAACGCGCGTGAGTTCACTGAAAAACTTTTCGCCTCCGGTTCGTTGCTCACGCTCAAGACTGCACCCAAAGCGATCACGACCGATTGCAAGGAATACACTGAAGGTCGAGAAACATTCAGCGTGGCGCAGATCGAGGAGATCGGCTTTGATCAATTCTGGAAGCGCAAAACCGAACTTCTCGATGCGTTGGCGAAGTATTGTGATCGCGGGAAGTATCAGTTCTCCGCGCTGCTAGTGACGGATGTGACAACGCAAAACTCACTCCTCCTCGTGGCAGGTGACGAGAACTTTGTCTCGCAGATAGATTATCCCAAGCTCGAACCTGGCATCTTCGAGCTGCGCGAAGTCGTGTCGCGCAAGAAGCAACTCCTGCCGTATCTGACGCATTGCCTTAAGCGGATGCGCGCGGAGGGTTGAGGCACACTACCTTGCCGCCAGCAATCGGTTGTTTCCCAGCAGCGTTTCCACGCGCGCCTGCGTCACCGAGGGAAGGGAAAAAATAGTTGGGACGCTCGCCCTCACCCTGGCCCTCTCCCCCGGGGAGAGGGGACAGCGACGACACGCGATTGTGATTTCGACTGGGCGTCTCGCGAATCCAGTCGCTGGCATCCGCTAATCCAAACGCAGCCATTTTCAAAGCGGCGGCAAAGGTTTCTCCCTCTCCTCGGGGGAGAGGGTCGGGGTGAGGGCGGACGTTAAACCAATTATCCTCGTAGCCGCCGCCGTGCGTCGGCTCGAATTGCGGCTGTGGTTTGGCGAAGGAACATTTGAGCGGACTCACGTCCGCTGCTACGGATTCACGCGGCGGGGGTGAAGGCGGATTTGAGGACGGCTTGCAGGAGGTGGGCGGCGTGGGTGCGGCTCGCGGCCAGCTCCAACGCCAGCAAACGGCTGCTCCCCAGCAGCGTCTCCACTCGCGCCACGATCGCCGCTTGCTCCGCCAACGGCGGGAGCGGGATGAGGATATTCATCAATGCTTCTTTGCCAATGTTTGCCTGATTAGCCGCACCGCTTGAGGACTCAAAAACTGGATTTAGTAATTGCGGCAATTTAAGGGCGCGGACAAGAAACGGTTTGGAAACTTCCGGATGAATCCTGAAACAACCAACCCGCTGATTCTGATAAAGCCGTTTGTCGCCGAAATGTTCTTCTTGTAGCAGAACCGTGAAGCAATAGTCTTTCTTTTGATACGTTCCGGTCATCGTAATCAAAATGTCGCCGGGTTGAAGTCTGCTTTTCGATGTTTCTTCTGCGAGTGAATCAGGGATAAATGCCGGGCGTTTTGTCAATTCAAGCACGTCCGGTTTGATGTTTCCGATTCTCACGACTTGGTTCTTTCCTTCGGGCAGGATGGCATTGCTTTGATACGCTTCGCCGCC
>JANPGI010000499.1:0-5344 GCA_031423875.1 Verrucomicrobiota bacterium
TTGTTTTGGCGGGCCCCCATCTTGAAGGCGCCCCCGACACGTAGTTCAAGGAAGTCGGTGGACACCCTGAGTTGTGATGGATTACTGGATGGACAGGCGGTAATAACGCTGAGTTCCGCTCGTCGGATCAACGACGACTGCATTGGCGCCCGTTCCGTTCGTGGTGGTCAAGGTGTTCCAAGCTCCGTTGGTCAAAGAGTTCTTGTATTGAACCGTGTAGGTTTTGCCGAGCTGCGATGCGAATGTCAGGTTGATGTTCACACCATTACGGCTCGGTGTGATTGTCGTCGGGAAAGTGCCGACGTTTCCGATCACGACGTTACCGAAGGACGCGGCATCCGTGGACCAAACGTTCGGACCGACTGTCTGAAATCCATATTGGACATGGCGAGCAGGATCGTTAGCGGTGAACAGTGAAACACTGAACGCACCTGGAGTGAGCGGCACAGTGGATTGGTTGAAGGACGAATAGTCCGGCGCGAAGTCTTTGACGAACGCAACCGCCGTCCAACCGTTTCCAAGCGCATTGGTGTTCGACGCAGAGACAAGTGTGTTCGATAGCACAGTGCCGGAGAAGACTAGGTTGCGACCGGGCAATGAACCGATTTCCACATACATGCTGGCATCCATCGTCTTGTTACCGACTGAGCCGGGTCCACCTGAAGGGGTGTACCAAAACGGATTTGGATCACCGATGGTATTCGGCGAAAGAACAAGGCCGCTACCATTGAACACGGCGTTGAGATCCGCTGTTCCCCATCCGCTGCCGAACACATACCCGCCACCGTCTTGCGGTTTGGCGAAAACGTTCATGAATCCGAGCCAACTTGCCGCTGAGTTGACATAAACATTCGTCGAATTCGCAGCGATGGATTGAATCTGAACATTGCCGTAGTTGTTCACATCGGTCGGCCAGACGTTCGGGCCGCGAGTCACAAAACCATACTGGACGTGCAGTGTCGGATCGGGAGTGGTCTGCAAGCTCACGCTGAACGGTGCGCCGCTCGTGAGGGTGACAAAGGTCGTTTTGTTTGTGGAATAGTCGGCTGCGAGTTCTTTCACGAACGCATAGTTTGTCAAGCCGTTGCCGATACCGTTTGTCTTGCTCGGATTGAGCGAGAAATCGAGGGTGTTCGTTTTGCAGAAGCCGGTAAATTTCACCAGATTGCCGCTCACAGAACCGTCGGGCAATTGCACGTAGAAGTTTGATTCCATCTCTTTGAATCCGACAGCACCGGAGAGGTTGCTCGGATTGGAAAGCAAAGGTTCGACGGTGTAATCATACCAGAAAGAATTCGTGTCGTTCAACGGCGCGGGCTTGAGTGTCAACAACGCGGACGAACCAGAGCCTGTGAACTGAGCCACGAGGTCATTCACGCCCCATCCGCTGCCAAATACGAAGCCGTTGAAGTTTTGTGGCGTGTTAAATACATTCATGTAACCCACCCACGAAGCCGTAGGGTTCACATCAAATTCGGTCACAACGACACCTGCGGAAACCGTCACGTTGACCACGGAGGAAGTCACAGAAGCACCAGTGTCAGCTTGGGCTACCACCTTGAGCGCCGCCGCGCCGGTCGAGGCGCCGACGACGTTGAGACTGAACGGGGCGGTGTCATCGCTACCCAGCACTGAGACGCCGCGATAAAATGTGACATTGGTGACCGTTCCGGGAATCACAGACGCGCTGGCAATGATTGTGAAGTTCGTGTTCACCGTCGCGCCATTGGTGGGATTTGTGATTGAAGCGATCAGTGGTTGTGAGGTCAAAACTCGCACTCCCAGATTGTCAAAACCGACTGTGGAATTCACGCCCCACAACGGTACCACTTTGATCCCTGTCGAACCAAAAGCGATGGTGTAATTGAACGTGTAGGTTGTCCAACCGTTCGTACTCCAAGTCAACGGGCGCATGTCACCGCTGTTACCAATGATCCCGCTTGGACCCCAAGACTCGATCTTGACGCCGCCGGTGTTTGTTCCAGCAACAGTGATCATGTCCTGCAAGAACGTGTAGCTCGTCCCGGCGATCAATCCCAGCGAGGACAAAGGCAACGGCGTGACATCGCCACCGACCCAGATTCCCCAACCGCCGCTGACGTTGGTGATCACGCCGTAATTACCGGGGTTGCCGCCGGAAGTCGGATATCCAAATCCAAATGTTCCGCCGCCGCTGACTTCGATCCAGTCAGAAGTCGGACCGCCATTGACGAAATCACCGTTGGGGAAAAGGTTGGTTGTGTATTGGGCTTGAGCGATGCTCGACATGGCTGCCAGAGCCAGAGTTCCGAGCAGTTTTTTAATGTTCTTCATAGATGGGATGGATTGATGTTTGTACGTTGGATTGCTGAGTTACTTTAGCAATCTAACTGGATGGCAGAAATTGCATAGCTCGCCAATCGGCTAGTTTTTTCGGGCTTATCCTTGGCTACCGTCAGTAAAAATCACCGTGTTCCGCGTTTTCGCCACACAGAAACCTCCCGTAGATATTGGCTGGCAGCGGTGTTCGTCGGAGATAACTCGATCACGGTTTGAAATTGCTCTATCGCATCTTCCAAATGATTTTGCCTCGCCAGCATCACGCCGAGATTTAGTCTGATGCCCGGATGCCGAGGATTTAATTTCACCGCCGCCTGATATGCTGGGATGGCGTTCGTCGTTTCATTTGCAGTCGCAAACAATTCCGCTAATTCGAGGTGCGTTTCCCATCGGGTCGGATTCAATTCGATCAGGCTGCGATATTCCCGAACCGCCTCCTCCTTCCTGTTCAACCGCCACAACATTCTCGCTGTATATGTCCGGGACGAAATGTCCGCTGGCTGCAATCGCCCCACTTTTTGAAAATGCTCCAACGCCGCAACGTAGTTGCTGGTTGCCGCGTGAACGACTCCCAACTCAAACCACGCATCCGGCAGGGATGGTCTTTGCGTCGCGGCTATTTCTAATTGCGCCCGGGCTTCTTTCCATCTCCCAAGCTCGCCCAATAGATGCCCGACCTGGAGTCGCGCATAAAAATCGTGCGGCAACGACTCCGTGATCTTCTGATACTGAACGAGCGCGGCTGATTTATCGCCGATGGATTTCAGGAACACGCCAAAGTTCTCTCGCAACAGGTGATCTTCTGGCGAACGTTCAACGGCGGCGGCGAACTTCGCGCGTGCTAACGGAACAGCGTTGGATTGCGATATGCGTTGAGCGATTTCGCTCCACTGATTCTGCAACATCTGTATACGTCGAGGATTCGTGAACTGCCCGGACAAGGGTGGCTTTTGAATGCGTCCGCTTACGACAGAGACGACGGACATCCGATTCCAATCCGAAAGTCCAACGGCACGTTCACAAAAATCCTGACTAGCCCATTCTGCGGTCGCCTTGAGTTGAGTCTTCTCAGGCATCATTTTTGCCACGTGATCCGCCCAGAGTTTTGCGAGACGATAGTTCCCATCGAAATTGAAATGTACATGCTCAAAAAATGATTCTTTACCCGCAATGCCATCGTTTGCCGCCAAAGACATATTTGCCTCGGCATCACAAAGCAAAATGTTTTCGCCCGACCACCATTTGCCCACGCTCCGAATCGAGTTGTTGATCCGCGTATCGGCGCGAAAGGGCAACGCGTCCGCATCACAAGCGCGCTGGAAACGTTCTCGTGCGGCGGCGTGATTTGTCGTTTGAAGAAGACATTGCGCCCAGCGGAATTGTAGCTCGGCGAAATCGGAATCCACCTGCGCCCCACTTGCAAAAAGGTTCATCGCTGCTTGCGACGCATTCGCATCCTGCTGCGCCACGCCGTTGGTGAAAATCGTTCCGAATAGTTGCCGCTGATTTGCCGTCAATTGATCGGAAAGCAGCGACCCAAGCGGCGGACAATCGCGCAGATTCACCGCTACGGAGCAGAGCAAAACTTTCGCGCCACTGTTGATTCCGGCTTCTACGATGTCGGCAAGGTTTTTCTCGAAACTACTGTAAACTGTGTCGCGCTTGGGATCGTTTGGGGGAAGCTGATTTTTTAGAAACATCTCCATGCCTCCCCAGCCCGAGCCAGTTGGCTTGCTGACGAACCAGCGCAACACATCCACCGCAGCTTGCCCCACGCGCGTCTGCTGAACGGCCACGTTCAACTTCACAATCGGCAACGGAGCGGCTTTGTTTCCGAACGCCGTGGCAGCACCGAACGGACCGACCATCTCGTTGTTGCCGATGTAGAGAAGCCAGATGTCACCGTGCCCGCGCGCGGCAATTTCTTGGGCGATCGGCAAAATGACGTGCGAGTTGATGGCTGTGATGCCGAGATTGATCACCTCGAACTTTTCGTCTGGAAATTTTTCACGCAGCAGCACTTCCAAAATGTGTCCCGGCCCGACGGAAGGCTGTGGGTCACCCATCGCCGCAGATTCGCCGAGGATGAAAATGCGCCGGACACCGGGCTTCTTGACCGCATCCATCTTGAAAGGCGTCGGGCAGCGTGCGAGTTCTGGCGGGAAAAATCGAAAAGTGAATGCGTCATTGTTGATGAGATATTGATTGCCCGCATCGTCTCGTTGGGATTTGAAGAAGCCCGGATCGTAACCATAACCCGCCAACCGCAGAACAAGTTCTATCACGACGAGCAGCAAGAGAGGCAATGACATCGCCACCAGACGAAACAACCACTTTCGGCCAATCGAAAGCTCCGTCCCGTTTTTTTGCGAACCATTCTGCCGGATGGCTGGCTTGGCGCGTTGTTTCATCACTGAGTTTAGTCTGCAACCTTGCTTCCAAAAAGAAAAGGCCGCCCGAAGGCGGCCTTTGTGAAAGCAGGTGTGATTGATCCGCGCTGATTACTTGCGGCGGCGAACTGCCAACAATGCCGCACCGATTCCGGCTAAAGCCAAGCTGGTCGGTTCGGGAACTGCAGTGACATCAATCGAAGGAATCGAGAGCGGGTCACCAGCCCAAACGTCCGGCCCGATGACTTGGAAGCCGAACTGGACATGGCGCGCCGGGTCGTTGATTGCATTGTAACTGATGCTGAACACTCCCAAGGAGGTCAATGGAACAGCCGTTGTCACTGACGAACTGTAGTCAGGCGCGAAGTCTTTGATGAACGCAACCGCTGTCCAACCGCGTCCCGCAGCGTCAACCGGTCCGAGTAAGCTGTTGCCGAGAACATTTCCTGCGAAGGTCACGTTTTGTCCAGCCAACGGTCCGTCGAACTGTTGGTAGAAGTTCGCTTCCATGATTTTGTTGCCTGTAGAACCCGGACCTCCAGCGGGAGTGTACCAGAAGGGATTGGGATCACCGATGGTGTTCGCTTTGAGCGACAAGACGGGGCCTGCGAATGAAGCGCGCAAGTCAGGTGTAC
>JANPGI010000500.1:0-7157 GCA_031423875.1 Verrucomicrobiota bacterium
ACCACGTTGTCGCGCTTGAGCACGGTGCGCACGCCGTTGAGGAATTCGGTGGAATTGATCTGCGCGCGGTGACAGTGCAGGGCGCGTTCAATAAAGATCACAATCCCCGCCGCGCCCGCGAAAAAGATGACCCAGAGCATCGGGCCGCCGTTGGCCAGTAAGTTCGGCATGGCGGTGTTATAGGGTTTTGGGGGCGGAGTTCCAAGTTCCAAGTTCGCAGCAGCGTGTTTCGTTCTGACCTCTGACCTCCGACCTCGTTATTCCTCTCACCCTTCTCCCTTTCCCTTCATCCAACTTTTTCCGATACTCCGCGCGCTCATGTTGAAGTCTTTGGAAAAATTATTCCCCGCGTCTGTGCGCGCGAGCCTGCAAAGTCGCGCATGGATATTCGTGGCACTGGCGATACTGCTCACGCTCGCCGTGCGGGTGCGATTGCGCGACATGCCTCTGGAGCGTGACGAGGGCGAATACGCTTACGCGGGCCAACTCATCCTGCAAGGTGTGCCGCCTTACAAGGACGCGTTCAACATGAAACTCCCCGGCACATACGTCGCTTACGCAGCGAGCATGGCGGTGTTCGGGAAAACGCCCAAGGGCATCCATCTCGGTCTCGCAATCGTGAACGCCGCGACCATCTGGCTGATGTTTCTGCTCGGGAGGAAATTGCTCGATGCAGCGGCGGGCGCGACGGCGGCGGTGACGTATGCATTGATGTCGTTAAGTCCAGACGTGCTGGGGCTGGCAGGACACGCGACGCATTACGTGGTGCTACCGGCGGTGGGAGGAATTTTATTGCTGTTACGGGCAGTAGAGACACGCGCGATGAAATTTTATCTCACGGCGGGAATTCTCTTTGGCCTCGCGTTCGTGATGAAACAGCACGGCGTGTTCTTCGGTCTGTTCGGTGGAGTGTATCTGATCTGGGAACGTTGCGCGCCGCGATTGCTTGGGCCGGGCAACGGCGGACTCGGCTCCCGCCGCGCGCCGCGTCGCCGCGCTGGAGAAGCCGTCGCGCTGGATTGGGCCGCGCTGTTCAAGGAGTTGGGCGTGTTCAGCGCGGGCTGCCTGTTGCCGTATCTGGGGACATGTCTGTGGCTCTGGCTCGCGGGCGTGTTTCCGCAATTCTGGTTCTGGACGGTTTCTTACGGCAGCCAATACGCCTCCGGCATCCCGCTCGTGAAAGCGTCCGACGTGACGAGCGCCACGCTGCGCGCCATCATCGGACCGAACATCGTCTTCTGGCTGCTCCCGTGGGTGGGTGCGGTGATGTTGTGGTGGGACGAACGACTGGATGAGAACCGCCGATTCTTGCTGACGGCGTTGTCCTTGTTCTCGCTCGCGTCCATCAGCGTGGGATTTTATTTCCGGCAACACTATTTCATTCTGCTGCTGCCCGTGCTGGCGTTGTTGATCAGCGTGGCGGTGAGCAAAAGCATTCTGCTGCTGCGCGGCGATCAGAGCGTTGAACTATTCCTCGCGCTCGGCATCGTGGTGGTGGCGGTGATAGCCACGGGCGGAGTGTTGATCAGCAACGGCTCGGTGTGGTTCGCGCTGACTCCAAAGAAAGCGATGGAGCAGATTTATGTGTCATCCATCTTCGGCGACACGCGCGCGATAGCGGATCACATCCGCGAAAACACCCAGCCAGATGCGCGTATCGCGGTTATCGGGTCCGAGCCGGAGATTTATTTCTACTCAGGCCGCCGCTCTGCCACGGGGTACATCTACACTTACGCGTTGATGGAGAAACATCCCTACGCGCTGAGGATGCAGGAGGAGATGATCCGCCAGATCGAAGAAGCGAAGCCCGAATACGTGGTGTTCGTGCAGAACCATTTTTCATGGCTGACTCTGCCAGATAGCGAAAGGAAAATCCTGGACTGGTGGCCGACTTACTGGAGCGAACACCTCGAACTGGTGCAAACCATCACCACACGCCAAGGCGAAGATGAGCTTTCCGAGAAAACGCCGGAAGCCGCTGGCAGATCGGGAAACTATCTGCTGGTGTTGAAGCGGAAGAAGTGACCGGCGGAGCGCGGCTGTGCCGAAGTCCAGCCGCAGCAATTTGGCAATGAGCGAGGTGTTGGCAGATTTCTTGTCCTCTCACCGCCAACACGCGGGCGCATCTTGACACTGCCCCCGGAACGCCGCCTTCAGGCGGCAGCAACGTGGCAACTCATGCTGCTGCCGCGTAAACGCGGCGTTCCGACACCTCCGCAGGCGCAACTTTCAGGGGCAGTGTCAAGATGCGCCCCCCAACACACTCGATCCCGTCAGCGTTGTTGAATTGCGCTCGTGGCGTTGTTAGCGTTGCACATCGTGAGAATCAAATCCTTCTCTGTGGCCATCGCGCTTGCGATGGTCTTTGTCTTCGGCGGTTGTAAACCCGGGCGCGACGCAGATTCTGTTTCCGGCACGATCGAGGTGGATGAAGCGCGCGTGGCATCTCGCTACGGCGGTCGCGTGAAGGAAGTTTTTGTTCAAGAAGGTCAATCCCTCGTCACTGGCCAGACGATCCTCGCACTTGAAGCGGGTGAACTTCACGCCCGTCGCGAACATGCCGCCGCGTCACTCGCCGAAGTCGAGGCTGGCCCGCGCAAAGAGGAGATCGCTGTGGCCAAGGCGGATTGGGAAGCGCAGGTCACACAACTCGAACTCGCCCACGCTGATTGGAAACGCACGGGCGATCTCTTCGCCAAGAAAGTTATCTCCGAGACGGAACGCGACCGCATACTCGCCCACGCGACTACTCTGGAGAAAAACGTCGCTGCTACGAAAGCCCGCTACGATCTGCTGCTCGCGGGAACGCGCCCTGAACGTCTCGCTCAGATACGCGCCCAACTCGCCGAACTCGACGCGCATCTGGCCGAAATGAAAGTTGTGTCGCCTGCGAATTGCGTGCTCGAAGTCTTGAGTGTGAAACCGGGCGACGTGCTCGCGCCGAATCAGCCGGTCGCCACGCTGCTGCTGACGAATCACATCTGGGTGCGCGTGTTCGTGCCCGAGCCGTGGCTGGGTCATATCAAGCTCGGCGCTGCGGCGAAGGTGCGCGTGGATGCGTTTCCCGGAAAAGAGTTCAAAGGCGTGGTCGAGCAGGTCGCCCGCGAAGCTGAGTTCACCCCGCGCAACGTGCAAACCATCGGCGAACGCGTGAAACAAGTCTTCGGCGTGAAACTGAAGTTGGACAATGCCGAAGGCCAACTCCGCGCTGGCATGGCGGCGGATGTGAATTTACCAGACGTGCCGAAGTGATTTTAACCACGGATGAAGACAGATAGAAACGGATACAAAGATCGCGGTCGAAGGGAGACAGTAAATCGTCACCCTCTATCGCAGTCCATACCTGTTCAGATCACAAGTTTGGGTTCACTCTCATCACCACAGGCTTCTTTGTGTTGAGGGTGTCCGTTCCACAACATTCATGAACTGGCCATTGCTCCAAAACAGTCTGCTGGTCGCCGGAACGACAACGGCGTTGGCGCTTATCTTTGGATTGGTGGCAGCACTGTGGCTGGCGACGGTGGGAACGCGTTTGAGAAATATGTTTCTCGCGCTGGCGATCGTGGCCCTGGCGTTGCCGCCGTTTCTGGTGACGAATTGCTGGATCAGCCTCCTCGGTGAAACCGGCGTGCTACGAACATGGCTGTCGCTGAAGATTTATTCGCTCGGCGGCACGGTCTGGATTTTGTCGCTGCTCTTATGGCCGATCACGTTGTTGGGAGTGTTGAGCGCGTGGCGACGATTAGAAGCCGCACAGCTTGAATGCGAGCCAGCCATGACGGGATTTGCGCTGTTACGTTGGCTGCTGATTCCGGTGGCCAAAGGTGAACTCGCGCTGGCAGCCGTGCTGACGTTCGTGCTCGCGTTGAACAATTTTGCCGTGCCCGCCATTCTGCAAACGAAAGTTCTGCCGGACGAGATGTGGGTTCAGTTCAACACGCAGTTCGACGCCCTGGCCGCCCTGCGATTGAGCGTGCCGCTGGTGATCGCACCGGTGCTCTTGCTCGTATGGGTGACGCGGCGGTCGGTGGCGTGGCCGAGAATTCAAGGCACAGTCCCTCCCATAATATTTCGTCGTCAGCTTGGTTCATCATGGCGGATCGGCTGCGGCTTGTTGGCCACGTTGTTGTGCGTCGTATCCATTGGCTTGCCGCTCGGTCAGATTATTTTTGCGCGGCGGACGTGGGCCGAACTTCCGGGCGCGATTGAAGCCAGTCAGGGGGCGATCTGGAATTCATTCTGTTTTGCGGCGCTGGCGGCCACGGTGGCGGTTGGCGTTGGGCTAGCATTTGGTTTTCGTAGCAGCCGATGTGAATCGGCTCATTCTTCTCCGTTTGGTCAAAGCCGACTGATGTCGGCTGCTACGATGATCGGCTGGCTGCCGTTTTTTATTCCGGGTGTGCTGATCGGCATTGCGTTGATCAAGATTTTCAACCGTCCGGTGCTGGCGGTATTTTATCAGAGTGCTGGCATTATCCTGCTGGCTCTGGTGATCCGTTACTTTGCGCTCGCGTGGACTGCGGTGCGGCACGCGGTCGCGAGCGTGGACAAAGATTTGACTGATGAGGCAAAGCTGGAAGGAGCCTCGCGGTGGCAGACATTTTGGTTCGTGGTGTGGCCGCAGATTGCGCCGCAAATTTTCGCAGCGTGGTATGTGGTGTATCTGCTGTGCTTGTGGGACGTGGAATCCATCGTGATCGTCCAACCGCCCGGTGGTGAAACGTTGGCTCTGAAGATTTTCAACCTTCTCCATTACGGCTACGCGACGCAAGTGAATGCGCTTTGCGTGGTGTTGCTGGGGTTGGCGGTGTTGCCGCTTGTGGTCGTGGCTGCGTTCGTGAGAACGCGGCAAATCCTGTCCACACGCACGCCAAGTAAAGTTAGTCGCGCTCTCACGAGCGCAGCCACGGGGATGTTGATTGCCGCGCTTGCTGGTTGTTCGCCATCGGACGCAAAACGCGAGGCACGATTGCAAAGTAAATTCTTTGAGCGCGCCGTCGTCATCGGTTCGCGTGGCGTGGGCATCGGAGAATTCAACAAGCCGAGGTCGCTGGCGTGTGATAGGGAGGGAAATGTCTTCGCGGTGGATATGACGGGGCGCGTGCAGAAGTTTTCGCCGGAGGGGAGTTTTTTACTCACATGGCAGATGCCCGAAACCGATCTCGGCAAACCGAAAGGCATGAGCCGCGATCACGACGGAAACATCATCGTAGTTGAGCCGCATTATCAGCGGGTGAATCATTTCACGCCGGACGGCAAGCTGGTGGCGCAGTGGGGTTGTCGCGGGACGAATGAGGGGTGTTTCATTTTGCCGCGAGGGATTGCCGAGAATTCGCGCGGAGAATTTTTTGTGAGTGAATACATGGGGTCGGAACGGGTGCAGCGGTTTGGGCTTGGAACCAATTCAACGTCCAATGTCCGGCGTCCAACAATCAACGTGCAAAGCGCTCCCCTCACCCCGGCCCTCTCCCCTTCCGAAGGGGAGAGGGAGAATGTGAAGTGGCCGTATGGTAAATCGGATGCGGCTCGCACTTCGTCGTCTCAGCAACAAGCCGAGCAGGTGCTCGGTGCTTCGCGACGAGCCGCGGCGTTGCTTCAAGTCATCGGGCGGCCGGGCATTGCAGCGGGAGAGTTTAATCGCGCCGAGGGGATTTGCGTGGATGCGCAGGACCGGGTTTACGTGGCGGATTCGTGCAATCATCGGATTCAGGTATTTGCGGCGGATGGGAAATTCCTGCGCGCGTTCGGCAAAGCGGGCACGAAGTTGGGCGAGTTGAGTTATCCCTACGATGTGGCGGTGGATGCGGCGGGGAATATTTTTGTCTGCGAGTTTGGGAATAGTCGCATCCAGGTTTTTGATCCGAATTGTCAGCCGATGGAGATCATCGGCGGTGCGGGCAGCGAGCCGGGGCAGTTCAATAATCCGTGGGCCATCGCGCTGGATGCGCGCGGAAATCTTTACGTGGCGGATGCGCTCAATCATCGTTTGCAGAAACTCGTGCGAAGAATGGGACAAATGGGACTTATGCGACCAATAGGGGCTACCGAAGCGAACGACAACTCACGCGCCACACGCTGAAATGCAATTCACGCATCCAGTCTATCTGCTGCTCGCGCTGCCTGCGATGGCGTGGATCGTTTGGCTCGCGTGGACAACGGATGTGCAGATCGCGCCGTGGCGACGGAGGATGGCATTTGCGTTGCGCACGGTGGTCTGTCTCGCACTTGTGCTGGCTATCGCGGGTGTGCAGTGGTTGCTGCCGGTGGAAGGGATGAACGTGTTCTTCGTGTTGGATCGCTCGGATAGCGTGCCGTCGGCACAGCAGGACGCGGCGAAATCTCTCGTCAACAAGATGGCCGATCAGAAGAAGGCTGTGGACAAGGCGGGCGTGATCATCTTCGGCACGGAGGCGAGCATTGATCGGATGCCAAATGCGGCGATTGATCTGGAGAAGGTTGAAGCGGTCGTGGACACCTCCCGGTCTGATCTCGCGTCGGCGATCCGGTTGGGCACGGCGGCGTTTGCAGAGACAGGACAAAAGCGGTTGCTCCTGATGTCGGACGGCAACGAGAACATCGGCGACGCGATATCCGCCGTGGCGAGCGCGAAATCGCAAGGGGTGACGGTGGACGTGTTGCCATTGGGCGTTTCGCGCGGCAGCGATGTGTTTGTGCAGAAGGTGCAGGTGCCGACGAAGCTCAAGAAGGGACAGCCATTCGAGGTGAAGATTTTCATCCAAGCGGACGAGGCGCAGGAGGCGACAGTGCGCTTGTTCCGCAACGATGTTCCGCTCGGCGAGCAAAAGGTAAAACTCGAAGCGGGCAAGAATCTTTTCTCGTTCCCGCAGACGTTGCCGGATCAGGGGTTTTACAACTACGACGTGCGCGTGGATGCGGTGGGCGATTTGTTACCGCAGAATAATCGCGCGATGTCGTTCGCGAGCGTGAAGGGTGATCCGCGCGTGTTGGTGATCTCGGGTGAACTGGGTCTGGACGATACGCTCGTGGCGGCGCTGCGTACGGCGCGATTGGACGTGAAGGTTGTTGGCGTGACGGGTGTGCCGACATCGCTCGCGGAGATGGACAGTTACGACACGATCTTTCTGAGCAATGTCAGCGCGGGCGATCTCGGTCGCGACACGATGAGTTTGATCGAA
>JANPGI010000501.1:0-2600 GCA_031423875.1 Verrucomicrobiota bacterium
CAAGATCATCGAAGTCGGTCGCGCGTGTGTGCATCAACAGCATCGTAATCTCGTCGTCCTCGGCATGTTGTGGAAGGGCATCGCGGATTACGCCACGGCCAACGGCGGAGGCTTTGTGTTGGGTTGCAGTTCCATCACGTCCCAAGACGTGGCAGTGGGTGCTTCGGCGTATGCTGATATGTGCCGCAAGCACCTCGCGCCGGTAGGGTGGCGCACCAAACCACTTTCGGCTTATGAATGTCCGCTCATGCATCTCGCGGCTGAACCGGTAAAACTTCCAAAACTGCTTCGCGCGTATCTGACTTTGGGCGCAAAAATTTGTGGCCCGCCTGCGATTGATCGCCAATTCAAGACGATTGATTTTCTGACCTTGGTGGATTTGGAAAAAATGCCGCCCCTAGCTCGCCAACGGTTTTTCGGAAATTAAGTGTGAATTCAAAACAGTTTTTGCAATCAACCACTGGCTCTGAATGTACCGCTGTGCCTGTTTAATTTTGTCACCGGGTTCACTTTTTCGATCCAGTTCTGCCTTGGGAAATCATCACTGGAGATTCACCGCCTACGGGTTGTGTGAGCGGATATTTTGAATCATAAAGATTTAACTGCCGCGACTTCCACACCGCACCCTCCAGAAACAGCGGGTGTGGCAAACGCACATCCCAATCGCCAAGCTGTCGCAACAATCTCCGAGTCACGTCGAGATTTGCTGACGCCAAGTCGTGTTCCTCGGAAGGATCCGTTGCCACGTTGAACAGCGTTGGAAAACGGTCGGGCAAACGGATCAATTTCCAGTCGCCTTCGCGGATGGCGGCGCTGATGGTGAAGCGCCAGAGCAATGTGTCATGCGGTGGCGCAGGATTTTCTCCGCGCAGGTACGGCAGCAGATTCACGCCATCGAAGTCATCTTTTTTCTCGACCGGCTTTCCCGCCGCCGCGAGAAATGTCGGCGTGAAGTCGAGCGTAGTGACCGGATTAGTGAACACCATTCCGGAAGACAAAGTTCCCGGCCACGACATCAGGAACGGCACACGCATCCCGCCTTCGAGCAATATTCCCTTCTGCCCGTTGAGCGGCGCGTTGAGCGAACCGTTCTGATCCACCGGCCCGCCATTGTCGCTCACGAAGGCGATGATGGTGTTCGTCGTCAGTCCGGCCTTTGCCAATGCCTCAACGACGCGACCGATGTTCACGTCCAAGCGGTACACCATCGCGCAATACGTCCGGCGGTTTTTGTCCGCGATAAATGCGAACTTTTCCAGATCGTCCTGTGTCGCCTGCATCGGCGCGTGCGGGGCATTGAAGGCGAGATACAGAAAGAACGGCTGCACGCGGTGGCGCTGGATGAAGTCCACGGCTTCGCTGCCCATGTCGTCGGTGAGGTAGGTGATGGGCGCGGTGGTTTTGAAATTGCATTGGATGAGCGGCTCGGGCTTGCCATCTTTTTTGGTGGGAAAATAATTATGTCCGCCACCGATGAAGCCCCAGAACTCATCGAACCCACGCTTCAAGGGATGAAACTGTAGTCGGGATCCGAGATGCCATTTGCCGATGAGTCCGGTGGTGTAGCCCGCTGCTTTGAGCCGATCTGCGATGGTTTTCTCCTTCACATTCAGCCCGGCAAACTCAGGATCAAAGCCCGGCGTGTTGTCATCAAGATTGTTGTCATAACCGAAGCGGACCTGGTTGCGCCCGGTCAACATCCCCGCGCGCGACGGACTGCACACCGGCGCAGAAACGTAGCCTTGGGTGAAACGCACGCCCGATGCCGCAAGCGCGTCGAGGTGTGGGGTCTTGATCTGCGTGCTGCCTTGGAAACTCACGTCGCCGTAGCCGAGATCGTCCGCGACGATGAGGATAACATTTGGCGGCGCGGCAGAAACCGATTGAGCCGTAGCCAAGAGCAGAACACAAAGCCCGGCCAGCAGCACAATGACAGAGGCAAGGTTTGACTCGCTGTGTTTCATAAACTATTTCCTCGCAGGCAAACTCCACCGCTGCTGCCAGCGCACGATCGGTTTGCCCTCGGCGTCCCACTCAATGGGTAGCCAGACGTAGCGCGAGTCGGGCAAGTCCCATTGCTTCCAACGGTCGAACATCGCGATGAACTGGTCGGGCTGCCCCGCCACCGGCAACACAAACGTGCTCTGCGAAGAAAAAGTTATGTCGGCATCGTTGCCGCGACACGGGTTTCCCAGCTCTGTCCACGGGCCGAAAATGTTCGTCGCCACCGCTGAACGGGCTGCATTGGGTTCCCAACCGGTGCAACCGGACGCAATCAGGTAATATCTTCCGTCATGCTTGAACATTGCGGGAGCTTCCATCGAGCGACCTGGAAAAATCCGCGCATACTTGCCGGCTGGCTTCAGATAATCGTCCGTCAGCAGCGAGACGTGCATCGTGGGATTTCCCTCTGACGCGTAAATGTGATAAGCCTTGCCGTCGTCATCCACGAAGAGCGTCATGTCCCGCGCCATCTGGCCGCCTTTGAGATCGCGGGCGAGCAGATTCTTCTCGCCGGGCTGCTTGTCCTGCTTGGTGACATTGATAGGCCACTTGCCCGCGTTAGGACGGAAGCTGCCGAGATATTTGAACGGCCCGGT
>JANPGI010000502.1:0-3086 GCA_031423875.1 Verrucomicrobiota bacterium
TGATCTCATCGCGTGTCCACGGATTCACATCGCCTGTAAAAGTTCTCGTGCAGGGTGGCGATGAACTGGAGGTCAGCTTCAAGGAAATCAACGGCGAGTTCGACGACGTACGACTGACGGGACCTGCGGATTTCGCGTTCACGGGTCGGATCGAGATTTGATTCCGAGGCCGAGACGCCTATTGATAGTCGCTGGAGTTTGTGGATACCCTACGCGAGCGGGCCTGTAGCTCAATGGTTAGAGCAGAGGACTCATAATCCTTTGGTTCTCGGTTCAAGTCCGAGCAGGCCCACCACAATCTCAACAAGTCTCCAGGCCAGTCCTCATCCATCTTTCTTTTCCATAACGAAATGATTGTGAAGCGGCTCGCTTGTTGGCACAAAGCACTCATGCGAATCCTGATTGCGACAGTCACAGCAGGTGGCGGACATCTCGCGGCGGCGGCGGCGCTCGATGAAGCGTGGCGCAGCTTGCGCCCCAAGGACACCGTCGAGCAGGTGGACTTGGTGAAGTTCTTCTCTCCATTGCATCGCAAGATTCACGCGGAGGGTTATGTGAAACTCGTTGAACGCGCGCCCGAATTATGGGGCATGATCTTCGCCAAGACAGACGACGTGAAAGTCGCGAGGAAGTTGAATCGCATCAAAGAACTTTTCCCCAGTCGCGCCCGGACTCGTTTCGCCAAATA
The DNA here is from genome assembly GCA_031423875.1 of Verrucomicrobiota bacterium. Classification (GTDB taxonomy): domain Bacteria; phylum Verrucomicrobiota; class Verrucomicrobiia; order Limisphaerales; family JADLHS01; genus JADLHS01. Next base: position 689 of record JANPGI010000502.1, read on the forward strand.
CGTGAGCGAGTTCAATCCTGACGTGGTTCTTTGCACGCATTACGAACCGGTGGATGCGCTCGGTGTGATGCGACGCAAAAAGAAAACCAAACCACCCTTCGTCGTCAGCGTCGTCACAGACTTCGAGGCCCACGCACTGTGGATGGATGCGGGCGTGGACTTGTATTGCGTGGCTGCCGAGGAAACCAAAGGCCGACTCGTGGCACGCGGCTCTGCGGAGAAGAAGGTCGTCGCCACGGGAATCCCCATCGCGGCGAAGTTCGCCGCCAAGGTGAGCCCGCTCGCCGTGCGCAAGACGCTTGGCCTGCGCGATGATTTGCCGACGTTGCTGGTGTTGAGTGGCGGCTTCGGCATGGGGCCGGTCGGAAAGATTTTGCATCAACTCGACAAGGTGGAGCGCGAGTTTCAAACCGTGGTCGTCTGTGGACGCAACGACGAATTGCGCCGCGAACTCGCCGCGCGGGACCACAAACATCCGACGCGCGTGCTCGGATTTGCGGACAACATGCACGAGTTGATGGGCGTCGCAGATTTGATCCTCACCAAACCGGGCGGACTCACGTCGTCCGAAGCACTCGCGCTCGGCAAACCGTTATTCATCCTCGACCCGATCCCCGGCCAGGAAGCGGCGAACAGCGATTTTCTTCTCGAACGCGGCGCGGCAGCGAAGGTGAATCGCGTGGAAGACTTGCCGTTCCGTATCGAACAATTGCTCGGCTCAAAGAAGCTCGGCGAGATGGCGAAGGCGGCGAAAGCGTTGGGTCGCCTGAAATCTGCGGAAGCGGTATGTCGAGAGGTCTTGGCGCGCGTCAGCAACAAAAATTAACCATGCGACGACTTTTGATCATTGGATGGATCGCGACCATTTTGACGGGAAGTTCAGCTCGTGCGAAGGAAATCAACCTCAAGCCCGACGAGCAGATTGTCTTCTACCCGAGCGTGGCGCAACGCGTGGCGGGCAAGACGAACCTGTGGCGCGCAACGATTCGAGGTTGTGTGTTCGAGATGGAGAAACGGAGCTTGATGGTGGCTGCATTCGGGGAGGCGATGGAATTGAAGACTGACGAGATGTCTTCGGCGCAGTCAGTCGTGTTTGGGAAACGAGCGCGGTTGTTTCTCGTGGATCATGAACGCGGAAAGGAAATTTTCATCCGCGTGGGCACAAATGAATTCTTTGTCGGCAAGTCCGGTGTGGATGGAAGGTTCGCTGGTGAAATTTATTTCGCTGATTCTGCCGTCACGAGTTTTACCACCATCCTCAAGTCCGACGACAAACGGGAGTTCAAGGGTTCAGTCTTTCCGCTCGAATCGGAAGGCGTCAGCGTGATCTCGGACATTGACGACACGATCAAGATCACCGAAGTGCGCGATAAGAAGGCGACGTTGCGGAACACGTTTCTGAAGGAGTTTCAAGCCGTGCCCGGCATGGCGGAATTTTTTCAATCGCTGGCGCGCTCGAACGGCACAGCGTTCCACTACATCTCGGCGAGTCCGTGGCAACTTTATGAACCGCTGGCAGATTTGGTCTCCTCCAATGGTTTTCCGGCAGGCACGTTCGAGTTGAAAGATTTTCGTTGGAAGAGTCGGAAGTTTTTCAGCCTGTTCGCCAACCCGGAGAAATACAAACCGGGCGTCATCGAACCGCTGCTGAAACAGTTTCCGAAACGAAGATTCATCCTCATCGGCGATTCCGGAGAGCGCGACCCAGAAATCTACGGCGCGCTGGCGCGGAAGTTTCCAGAGCAGATCATCCGCGTCTATATCCGCGACGTGACGAAGGACTCGGCAGACTCGGTGCGATACCAGAAGGCCTTCCGCGAGTTGCCACGCGCCAGATGGCAACTCTTCCAAACGCCCGCGGAATTACAGCCTTAATGTCGAACAGACATCCGTTTCAACTACGGCAGATATTTGCACACCGGAGACAACCTTGATCTGAACGCTTTTGATCTGTTTGGTGTGTTCATAATTTTTACGATTGCTCAATTTCATCCCCATCCGCAAATTCTCCGCGCTCGATAAACCATGTTGACGACACTGCGCATCAAAAATCTCGCCCTCGTGAGCGACCTGACGCTGGAACTCCAGCCCGGTTGCAACGTCGTCACGGGCGAGACTGGCGCGGGTAAATCTATCATCATCGGCGCGCTCAATCTCGTCCTCGGCCAGCGTGCGGATCGCACCCTCATCCGCAGCGGCAGTGATTCCTGCTCGGTGGAAGCGGTGTTCGATGTGAAGAAGCTTCGCGCGCCGCTTAAAATTTTTCTCGATGAGAACGGACTTGAGCCGTGTGAGGATAATCAACTCGTCCTCAAGCGCACGTTCACGAGCGCGGGAACGAATCGTCAGTTCGTCAACGGCTCGCCTACTACTCTCAATGTTCTCGCCAGTATCGGCG
>JANPGI010000503.1:0-2105 GCA_031423875.1 Verrucomicrobiota bacterium
TATCCAGTGGCATCAGAAAGGCCCGCCCACTATTCACCGGCGCAGCCACACATTGCCCGGAGAGGAAATACAGTAGGAACAAAGACAAGGTCTCTCCTTCAATTTGCGGCACTCGCTCCGCAAAACGTTCCAACGCGTGCTGCGCGATGATGATCTCCTTGCCGGACAGATAAATCTCCGGGGCAAAATCTGCTCCCGCATAAAACATGTACCGATGACACTGTCCCAGCTTTGTGTTTTCCGTCACCCGTTGAACCACGGCCAGCCGCGCCAGCAACTCTCGATCATAAAGGCTTAACAAAACCAGCCCATCCCGGCGACCCCCATTCACGAGCGTCGAAAAGAACCTTGCCGCACTACCAAGCAAAATTTTCCGAGACCCATCTGACTTAGCGTTTGTCTTGGCGATCCCGCTGGGCAATCCGCCGCGAAACTCCAGATTCAGTGCGCGATGCAAAATGGGCAATTGATCCGTGTGCGGAAAATAACTCACCGCGCCGTCACACTTCTCCACCACTTCAAAGTCCGGGCGATAGATGGAATCAAAGGGAAGATGCTTCATTTCAAGAGGGCGTGACCCTGTATTGATAACGCATGATAGTCAGAGCGTATCGCGATGATGTGACGAGTCAAGCGAGCGTCGGGTGAGGCGCAGGCTGCTGCTGGAGCGCCGACGTGTCGTCGGCTTCTACGTTTCACAAATCAGCGTCTGTTCGGGGAGCAAGGCGATCGCGGTGCGGCTTTTTGTTCGCTTCCCTAAAGCCGGAAAGCAACGGTGTTAGCTGGCTAGTTGAAAATCGTTATTTTTCAAGAGGCGGTTCATGAGGATGACGAGCTTGCGCATACAGGCGGTCATGGCGACGAGGGGTTTCTTGCCTGCGGCGCGCAAGCGCAGATAAAACTCTTTGAGGATTCGGTTGTGGCGCACCGCACTCAAGGTTGCCATGTAGAGAGCGCACCGCACCGCTGCACGCCCGCCACTGATGCGCCGGATGCCCGTCTGACCACCGCTGTCACGGTTGTACGGGGCAACCCCTGCGAGGGCGGCGGCAGTTTGGGTGTTTAGTTTTCCGAGTTCAGGCATTTCGGCCAGCATAGTGGCAGCGACGACCGGGCCAACGCCGGGAATGGCTTTGAGCCGTTCGGCTTTATGCGCCAGTTCGGTGTCTTGGGAGATGAGTGAGGTGATGGCTTCGTCACATTGAGTGATTTGTTTTTCCAGGGCTTTGATGAGTTGCCGGGACTGGCGCACCCGGAAGGCATCGGTGTAATGCTCGGCGTGATTGCGTTCACTGACGAGCATGTGGATGAGTTGGCGACGGCGCTGGGCCAACTCGGCCAGTTGCTGTTGTTGGGGTGAGGCTGGAGCCGTGGCGGCAGGCTTGAAGAGCATGCCGTATTCAGACAACACGGCGGCATCAATGGGATCGGTCTTGGCGCGCTGGCCCTGGGCGCGAGCGAAGTAACGAACGCGCCCAGCTTCGACGATGCTGACGGGCACACCTGCCGTTTGCAGAGTGCGCACGATGGCTTGTTCGTAACCGCCGGTGGCTTCGCAAACGACATGAGCGTTGGGCTGATCGCGCAAGTGTTTGAGGAGTTGGAGGTGACCTTTGGTGTCATTGGCCAGGAGGTGGAAACGACCCGCGAGATGCAGCTGCAAAGTGAGCTTGGCAACGTCGAGGCCGACATACAGGATGTTCGTGTTGTTCTGACTCATACTTGTAGGATACGAGCTACGATGATTTGGAGTTGTCGTGCTCAAGCAACGGTTCGAGTTTGGGACAATGGGCGCAAGTGGAACGAGCTTTACGACGCATCACGCAACAGCGTATGCAAGGGGTCAACGTTCTCACCCGCGCCTTCCTTCACCCGGTTGCAACCGGGTGAAGGACTCCTAGCTTGGGGTTCTCTTTCAAGTCTGCCAAGCAGGACGAATGAGAAGATACAAGGGGTCACTACTTACTTTTGACACTGAACAAGCGCGGGAATAAAACCGCGTCATGCCCCGCGCGTTGCGGATCAAACAAGTCACCCCTGCAACGCCACCTGTGACTGTGTAACCTTGCAGGCGGCGGCGTTAGAGATGAATCCCCGACTCGTCA
>JANPGI010000504.1:0-4085 GCA_031423875.1 Verrucomicrobiota bacterium
GATGAGCGTGGACTTGCCGTCATCAACGCTGCCGCAGGTGTTGAATCGCAAAAGTTCGATAGGGTGCATAAAAGAGGAGATGGGAGTTGGCAGATGGAAGTTAGGGTTGTGCGGTTCGCGCGCGGGTGGAGCGAATCAAGCCAGAGACTAATCGGCCAGTTTGGGCAACGAGTTCAAGTAAGGTTTTGTGTTCGGCGGCCGATATATATGAGGTGTCTAGCATGATGTAAGACAAGGAGCGAACTTCACCGCAGGAAGCGCGAGCTACGTTGTAAAATTGCAATTTCTCGCCAGGATGAACGCGCTCGAAGCCTTCAGCGATGTTTGTCATGGCAGAAACCGCCGCGCGTTGGACTTGATCCCGCAACCCAAAATCAAGTGCCGCTGGCTTGCGTCGAAAGAAAGCATAAACCGCCCGGACAAGTTCCCTTGCCGTTCGCCATGCCTCAAGCTGCTCAAAGTTTTCGATCCTATCTGCCATCTCCCATCTCCTATCTGCTTAGAAGTATCCTGCCTTCTTACGGTCTTCCATTGCGGCTTCGCTGGCTTTGTCGTCGGCGCGGGAGCCGCGCTCGGTGACGCGGGCAGCCGCGACTTCGCCGATGATGTCGTCAATGCTGTCAGCGGGCGATTCCATCATACCGGTGCTGATCATGTCGGCGATGGTGCGCACGCGAACCACGAGTTTTTTGATCGGCTCGCTCGGCTTGGGACGCGCGCCCGCGTAGAGATCGAGCTTGGTTGAATCCGTCTGCGGCGGCGGCATGGGAATCCATTGGCCGCCGCGCCGGAAGCATTCGCGCTCGTGACTAAAATAAATGCTCGGCACTTCGAGCTTCTCGCGCTTGATGTATTGCCACACGTCCATCTCGGTCCAGTTCGAGAGCGGAAACACGCGCATGTTCTCGCCGGGATTCACGCGGGCGTTGTAAAGATTCCAAATCTCCGGGCGCTGCGCCTTGGGATCCCATTGACCGAAACTGTCGCGGAAACTGAAGAAGCGTTCCTTGGCGCGGGCTTTCTCCTCGTCGCGCCGCGCGCCGCCGATGGCGCAATCGAATTGAAACTCCTCAATCGCGCCAAGCAGCACGGGGATCTGGAGTTTGTTGCGGCTGATCTCGCCGGGCGCGCGAGTCGCATGACCTTTGGCAATCGCCTCATCCACCGTACGCACAATGAGCTTCGCGCCGAGTTCCTTGGCGCGGCTGTCGCGGAATGAAATCAACTCAGGAAACTCGTGGCCGGTTTCGACATTCAGAAAGGGCATCGGAATGTCCGCCGGGCGAAACGCCTTCTCCGCCAGGCGCAGGAGACAGATGGAATCTTTGCCGCCGGAGAACAACAAGGCCGGGCGTTCAAATTCGCCCGCGACTTCACGCATGATGTGAATCGCTTCGGTCTCCAAATACTGCAAATGGTCTAAGTGATACGATGACATATAAATCCGAGGAGATAGGAGATGGCAGATGGGAGTTGGGTTCTGCCGCCCTATCTTCCAACTGCTATCTGCCAACTCCCGCCGCGTCAGCAGCCTTCCCGCCCCACGCGGCGTGCAAACCGCACTCGCGTTTCTCGTCGGCTTTCGCGGGATCAAAATAATCCCACTCGTTCGGCAGGTTGTGCTGCTTGAGATACGCCTCCATCTCGGCGTCGCTCCAGTAGAACACGGGGCTGACCTTGATGGTGTTCAAATTCTTGTCTTCGACCACGATGTCGAGTCCAGCGCGATTCGGGTTCTGCACCTTGCGCAGGGCAGTGAGCCAGATGGTCGGCGCGAGTTCCTTCATGCCGCGCATGAACGGTTCGAGCTTCATCACGGCGCTGAAATCTTTGATGCGCTGTTCGTTCTCAGGCGTGGGCAATGGAGCACCGCCGTAGATGGCGTCGTAGTGCGCGGCAGTCATCTTCGGCACGAAAGCCTTCACGTTCAGCTTGAGTTGCGCCTTCAACGCTTCGGCGTGCGTATAGGTCGCGGGACGATTGTAGCCGTGATCGGCCCACAAAACCTGGATGTCCGGCTGTGCCTGGGTGGCGAGGTGCAGGATGACAGCTTCGTACGGACGATAATTCGTCGAGACGATGGCGTGGCCTTTGGCTTGCGCGATGGCCCACTTCACGATGTCGAGCGGCGACTTGGAACGCAGCTCAGTGTTGGCTTGGGAGATTTGGTCGGGTGTCATTTGTTTGAACAACAAAGGAACGAAGGAACTAAGAGGCTTCGTTGAATTGCTTCTTCGTGGTTAATTTTTTTGTTCGTTGAGAAACACCCGGTCGCACCAATCGCCGAAGCGTTCGTTGGCGTTGCGTTCCTTCGCAAAACGCGCCAGCACGGGGCGCAGTTCGGTTTCCATGTCGGGGTCTTTCACGACGTCTTTCCAGATGCGATTCAAGCGTGTGCCGGAGGCGTTGCCGCCAAGCCAGACTTGATAGCGTCCCGGCGCTTTGCCGACGAACGCGATCTCCGCGATGTAAGGCCGCGCGCAACCATTCGGGCAGCCGGTCGAGCGAATGATGATCTCCTCGCCGCCGAGACCGAGGTCGGCGCAAACTTTTTCGATGCGATCAATCAAGCCGGGCAGATAGCGCTCGGATTCCGCGAGGCCGAGGCCGCAGGTGGGCAACGACGGGCAGGCCATCGAGGCGGCGTGCAGCACGCTCGTTTGATTTTCTGTCTTCACGGCGGCGGCGTTGAGCAGCGCGGTGATGGCGGTTTTGTCAGCGTCGCTCACGTTGGCGAGGATGACGTTTTGATTCGCGGACAGGCGAAATTCAACGTTGGAAAACTTTTCCGCGACCTGGCGCAACGCGGTTTTCTGCGCGTCTTTCACGCGGCCCATGTTGACAAACAGTCCGAGAAACCATGAACCGTCCACGGCTTTGCGCCAATCGAGCAGGTCTTGCATCGTGGTGAACTGATACGGCTTGCTCGGCGCGAGCGTGATGCCGGCGCGCTGGTTCACTTCGTCCTGCATGAACTTCACACCCTTCTCGGCCACGACGTACTTCAAGCGCGCATGTTTGCGGTCGGTGCGATCACCGAAGTCGCGATGAATCGTCAGCACCGCTTTCGCCACGTCCACGAGTTTGTCCGGAGTGAAGAAGCCGATGACGTCCGCGAGGCGCGGGTAAGTCGCTTCGTTGCCGTGGCTGCGACCAAGCCCGCCGCCGACGCAGAGGTTGTAGCCAACGAGTTTGTCATTCTCGACGATGGCGATAAAGCCGAGGCAGTTGGTGAACAAATCCAAATCGTTCGTCGGCGGAATGGCGAACGCGATCTTGAATTTGCGCGGCAGATACGTTTTGCCGTAGAGCGGGTCAACGAAGTTTTTATTTTCCGCCGCGTCGTTGTCGAGTTGCACGCCGTCAATCCAGATGGAGTGATACGCCTTGGTCTGCGGCGCGAGCGCGAGCGCAACTTTGTGGCAGTCGGCAAAAACTTGTTCGCGCGCTTTCGTGTAGGCGGGCGTGATTGGCGCGAGGACGTTGCGGTTCACATCACCGCACGCAGCGAGCGTGGAGAGTAATGACTCATTTATTTTCGCAACCAGCGGACGTAGGCCAGCCATCACGACACCGTGGAACTGAATGCTTTGTCGCGTGGTGATACGGAGTGTGTTGTTGCCGTATTGAGTCGCGAGATCATCGAACACGCACCATTGCTTCGCAGTCATCAGGCCGCCGGGGATGCGACCCCGGATCATCATGATGTATTTCTTGCCGGTCTTGCGCAGGTCACGGTCGTCCTGCTGATACGAGCCGTGAAATTTCAGGAACTGATTGTCGTCATCGGAGAAGTGATCCGTGCCGCTGGCAATGGTGGACGCGATTGTACCTGCCAAGGTGGGGATTGCGTCCTTGATGATCTCGTTGTGACTCAGTTTTACCGGCGATTCGCTTGTAGCCATAAATCAAAACAGCATTTTACAAACGAACGCCCCTTCGACGAGAAGTCATTTTAGATTCCCGACTGGATCACTGTGGTTTCCAAACGATCAACTCTGCGAAGACCGGAATAAAATCATCAACGGATTTCGCTGAATGGGGTTCATCCTTCGTTCGGAGCGAATAGATCCGCAATCGCCATC
>JANPGI010000505.1:0-21375 GCA_031423875.1 Verrucomicrobiota bacterium
GGAGAAGCGCGACAACATCACGCCCAAGGCGCGGACGTTGTTCCAGATTTTTTACGACGACGACAGCATCACACGAGCGGACATTTTCCATTACGTCTATGCCGTGTTGCATCATCCCACCTACCGCACCCGTTTCGCCGAGAACCTAAAACGCGACCTCCCGCGCATCCCGTTCATCGGCGTTGCCGCCGGTGAGAAACACGCCAGCTTCTTCCCGCTGTCCGCCGTGGAAAAGATGCAGGGCGACAAAAAGCCCGATCACAATCCCAAAGCCAGCGCGAAAGTGTTCCATGCCTTCGCCGCTGCGGGCAAAGAACTCGCCGAGTTGCACGTCAATTACGAGTCCGCCAAGGAATACAAACTCAAGCGCACCGAAAATAAAGAGGTGAAACTAGACTGGCGCGTGGAGGCGATGAAGTTGAGCAAAGACAAGGCGTCACTGTTCTACAACGATTTTCTGACCCTGAGCGGCATTCCACCCGAAGTGTTCGATTACAAACTCGGCAACCGCAGCGCGCTCGAATGGGTGATTGACCAATACCGCATCACCAAAGACGACAACGGCAACATCGTCAGCGATCCCAACCGCATGGATGACGAGGAATACATCGTGCGGCTCATCGGCCAAGTCATCACGGTCAGTCTGGAGACGACGAGGGTGGTGAAGGGGTTGCCCGAAGTGAAGTTCGATTAGTTCGAACTCATCTCTGCCAACGCTGAATTTGTCATTTCAACGATCAACTCCCTGAAAGTCACTGTCGGTTGCCAGCCAAGTTCGAGCTTTGCCTTGGCGGGATTACCAACAAGCTGGCTCGGTTCAACAGGCCGCATGAAGCGCGGGTCTTGTTTCAGATATTTCTTCCAATCCAGCCCCACGGTCTCAAACGCGAGTTCGATCACTTCCTGCACAGTGTGTAATTCACCGGTGGCAAAAACATAATCCGCTGGCTTGTCCTGCTGGAGCATCAACCACATGCCGCGCACGTAATCGCGCGCGTGTCCCCAATCGCGAAACGATGTGATCGTGCCCAGCACCAACTCATTTTGCCGACCGCGCTTGATCGCGGCAGCGGCGCGACAGATTTTTTGCGTGACGAAATTCTCTCCGCGCCGGGGCGATTCGTGATTGAACAATATTCCATTGCAGGCAAACAGTCCGTGTGTCTGCCGATAAATTGAAACCATCTGTGTGGCGAACGCCTTCGCGCAGCCATACGGCGTGACGGGGCGGAAGGGAGTCTGTTCGTCCTGCGGCGCGGTTTCTGGTTTGCCAAAGACTTCGCTCGATGATGCGTGAAAAAAACGTGGCGGCTTCGGCATCGCTTTGACGATCTCCAAAAGTCGCAATGTGCCCATACCCGTCATGTCGCAGGTCTGCTCCGGCTGTTCAAAGCTCAATCCCACATGCGTCATGCTGGCCAAGTGATAAAGCTCGTCAGGTGAGACTTGCGTGATGATACGTTTGAGTGCGGGGGAATCTCCCTGCGCGGCTTCGTGAAGAAATAATTGTCCGCCCAACGCGCCGACCTTGCCGGATAAATGTTTCAACCGTGTTTGATTCAACGATTGTCCAAGCCTCACGACCCCGTGAACCTCGTAGCCTTTTTCCAGCAACAGTTCGGTGAGATACGACCCGTCCTGTCCCGTGATGCCAGTGATCAGTGCGCGCGGCATGGATCAGGAAGTCACTTTGATGCGGCCTTCGCGGTGGGCTTTGAGCAACTCAATGTCCGCTTCCACCATGATCTTTACCAAATCCCTGAACTTGGTTTTCGGTTTCCAGCCAAGCTGCTTTTCCGCCTTGGTTGGATCGCCGATGAGTAAGTCCACTTCCGCCGGGCGCATGTAGCGCTGGTCTTGAACGACGTATTTTTCCCAATTCAAACCGACGTGTGCGAAAGATTCTTCGAGGAACTCGCGCACGGAATGGGTTTCGCCCGTGGCGATCACGTAATCATCTGCCTTGTCCTGCTGAAGCATCAGCCACATGGCCTCGACATATTCCTTCGCGTAACCCCAATCGCGTTTCGCGTCCAGATTGCCGAGCGCGAGTTTGTCCTGAAGCCCGGCTTTGATTTGCGCGACGCCCATCGTGATCTTGCGCGTGACGAAGGATTCACCACGACGAGGCGATTCGTGGTTGAACAAAATCCCGTTGGACGCATGCATATCGTAGGATTCGCGATAATTAACCGTGGCCCAATACGCGCAGACTTTGGCAACAGCATACGGACTGCGCGGATGAAACGGCGTCAACTCCGTCTGCGGAATCTCGCGCACCTTGCCATACATCTCGCTGGAAGAAGCTTGGTAAAAGCGAGGCTTCTGCCCCGTCTGGCGGATGGCTTCCAGCAACCGCAACGTGCCCGTCCCGCCGATGTCTAGCGTGTACTCAGGCGCGTCGAAGCTGACGCGAACGTGGCTTTGTGCGGCGAGATTGTAAACTTCGTCTGGTTGGATTGAGTGCAGCAAACGCGTCAGCGAACCGGATTCTCCCAGATCGCCGTAATGCAAAAAGAGTCGCACTTCGCGGAACTTCGGGTCTTCGTAAATCGCGTCGAGACGCTGGCGATTGAAGGAACTGGCGCGTCGCACGATGCCGTGGACTTCGTAACCTTTGCTCAACAACAGCTCTGCCAAGTAAGAGCCGTCCTGCCCGGTGATGCCCGTGATTAAAGCCTTTTTCGCCATATTTTGATGCGCCAGTATTCTTAAACCGGATTTTTATTACAAGGCGATTGTCCTGACGTTTGGCGGCTTTGGTGAGCGATGTGAAATGAAGCAGGAAGGAAATCTCTTCACTCTAACCAAATCGTTCCGTCTTAAACCTTCGGCGGCTCTTCACCGCGTTCGGCGAACCATTGACGGAGGAACACAAGATCGCCCGCGTCTTTCTCGCGGTGAGTGACGACCTTCATACGCCAAAGCAATCGCGGCGACGCGAACGGAATCGGCACGCCGTCCAGTTCATGCACGACGACATCTTTGGCAGCCTCGGCGTAATCAATGCCACCCGCAGAGCGCAACAAGTCCACGACGATTTCATCGCCGACGCGAATGACGTTGTGGAGTTGCAATTCTCCGGGTTGAAGTTCTCGCACGGCATTGTCGGGCAGAGTTGAGAGAGCAGAAAAAACTTTCGCCTCGTTTTCCAGATCGGCAGCCACGATCAAGTCCACGTCCATCGTTCCGCGATTGTAGTTGGCGGCACGGATCGCGAACCCGCCGATGACCACGTACTTCGCGCCGCGCTGATTCAGTTCGCGGCACAAGTCCCGCAAATCTTCCAGCGTGGGTTGACGCGGTTCTAGTTCGTTGGACGGGCGATCATCCGCCATAACCATTGATCTGCTTCTTCGTGGGTTTTGAAACGATGAATACCGCGCGGAATGCGAACTCCGCCAAACGCCTTGCGCCACGCGATTGAATCCGCCTTGGTGCTGCCCGCCATTGACATAGCATCAGGCGTCTTGGCCCGCCTGCCGACGTGGCGGTCAATCTTTTCCTCAAGGTTGATGAACGGTTGTTTCACGACGCGGCCAGCATAAGTTGCGACCTTGGCCAAAGCAAGCGGCTGGCGTAACTGCTCGCCCATGCAAACGACGCAGGAGGCGGAATGAGGAATGAAGAATTAAAATTCAGGCGCGCGGCTTGGCATCAGAGATGGCCTTTGAAAGTTCATTCACGAGCAAATCGTGAAATGATACCGGCTTCTCGCCCGCCGCGTCGATTGCAACAGCCCACCGCTGCCCGCCAACAACGTCTGGGTCGGCAAGTAAGCGGTCAAAGAAATCTTGTGCCCGTATCTCTGGCATGTGGTCGCGAAAGAAAGACCCGGTTTCATCAACAAACAATCGCACCGCTTCGGGTATGACTTGGCGGACTTCTTCCTCGGAGACAAGATGGTGATGAATCGGAACTTCAAAAACCAAGACAGGATTCAGGTAGGCAGGATGCCCCAAGCCAACACGGAATTTTGGATATAGGGTAAGCTCTTCAAACCGACGATGCTCGAATGGAAAGTAAGTGTGCATTGCCTGATCCACGAGAACTGTAAAATAGAGGCAACCAAGAAACTGCGGACGGCGTTCTGCGGGAACTCTTGGAAGTAGCGAGCAACCCTGCATCCAAGTTTGGCCCAAGTAGAAAATGCGAGCTTCTGCTGGTGGAAAGCCACGAAGGAGGGAAACCAAGTCGGATTGAAACGTTTGATTGTAGTATTGCTTCAACGACATATAAACGAAATTGCATCTGGCAGAATTTGTTGTCGAGTTGAATTCATCATTCCGCATTCTTCATTCGACTATCTTCCAGCGTCCACTCATTCCTCCCATCTGCATGACAATGGCAATGCGCGGCGAAGAAACCGCCTCGATGCTGCCAAAACCACGGCCAGATTTTTTCGCGATCCGTCTGCGGTAGCTTCAAATCATTCAATGCCTCTCGCGTGAAGAATTGAAACCGGCCTTCCTTGTGGACGGGCGGGAGCGTTTTCAGCTTGGGCTTCACCTCGAACAGAAACATCAGCCAATGTGTTTGGCCTTGAAAACCGTGTTCGCTGATGAGGCCGGTGAGATGCAGATCGCGCGGGGTGAGTTGTTGCCCGGTTTCCTCGTGCGCCTCACGGCAGGCGCAGGCGTAGGGCGATTCGCCTTCATCCGTGTGCAGCTTGCCGCCGCACGGACTCCACAAACCGCGATTCGGCTCCTGTGCGCGTTCGAGCAGGAGGATTTCATCGCGCTCGTTGAAGCAGTAGAGCAGCGTGGCGACTTTGTAAGGCAACTTCACGCGCGCAGTGAAGCAGGCGCGGCTGCGGGCGGCAAGTTTGCTTCGGACGCGACTTGGAGTGCGCGGACACGTCCGCGCTTTGGAGCTGGGAGACATGTCTCCCAGTCGGAAAGCGGCGTCACGTCGCCGCAGTCCAAAAACGAACATTCCTTCAGGCACAGCGGGATTGCTCACGCACGCTTCATGGCTTAATCTGCGCGCCGGTGATTAAACCAAAATCCAACGCCGCACCGCTCAAGGTCGGACTCATCTCGCTCGGTTGCGCGAAAAATCTCGTGGACGCTGAGATCATGCTCGGGTCGCTCATGAAAGGCGGCGTCGAGATCACGAACGATGCCTCAATCGCCGACGTGATGATCGTGAACACTTGTTCGTTCATTGATTCCGCGCAGGAGGAGAGCGTGGACACGATCCTTGAGTCTTCCGAGGTGCGCGATGCACAGAATCGCGGTCAAGGTCTGGTGGTATCCGGCTGTCTCTCGCAACGCTTCCGGGAGGAATTGCCGAAACTGTTTCCCGAAGTGGACGCGTTCATGGGCATTGATCAAGTCGCACAGGTCGCGCAGATCGTGAAGCACGCGCATGAGCGGCGCGCGGAAAAAATCAGCGGTCAGATGCCAGCGGTCAGGGTTCGGAAGGCCAAGGTCACTGCACGTCTCGCTGAATTGGAAAAAGGTCGCGCTCACGATGACCACGAAAAAGACGAAGCCCTGCGCGGCTCAGACAAGTTCGGCAAAACCAAAACAGTTGTCGCGCCAGCGAAGCCATCTCCCATCTCCTATCTCCCATCTGCTCCGCTGCTAGACGTCACCGCCCGGCCTACCTACATTCCGGACTACGCCACGCCACGATTCCGGCTGACTCCGAAACATTTCGCCTACGTGAAGATCGCGGAGGGCTGCAATCATCCATGTAGCTTCTGCATCATTCCCCGGATGCGCGGGACGCATCGCAGTCGCACTCAAAAGGACGTGGTGGCCGAGGCGAAGTTGCTGCTAGCCGACGGCGTGAAGGAGTTGAATCTCATCTCGCAAGACTCGACCTACTACGGACTCGACTTGCGCGCCAACCACAGCCGCGCGATCTCGTCGCCGGAAAAATTCTCTGCCGCTGCGAAAGCGTTGCCGACGAATTCAACGACCATCTGCACGCTCATTCGCGAGTTGAACGAGTTGCCCGGAGATTTCTGGATACGACTGCTCTACACGCATCCGGCGCATTGGACGGATGAATTGATCCAGACCATCGCCGAGTGTCCGAAGGTGGCGCGTTACGTGGACATCCCGTTGCAACACATCCACGAGAACATGCTCGAACGGATGCGCCGCGAAACGTCAAAGCAATACATCGTGGACTTGATCAAACGCATCCGCGCGGGGGTGCCGGGCATCGCGTTGCGGACGACGTTCATCGTGGGCTTTCCGGGCGAAACGGAGGGTGCGTTCAACGATCTGCTGGAGTTCATCGAAGAGACGAAGTTCGAGCGGCTCGGCGTTTTCAGTTACTCGCAAGAAGACGGCACACGCGCCGGAGCGATGGCAGGCCAAGTGAGCGACAAGGTGAAACAGAAACGCCGCGAACTCGCGATGGCTGCGCAGCACAAGATCGCGAAACAAGTTTCCGAGTCGTTCGTGGGCCGCACGCTTAATGTCCTGATCGAGGGCCGCGCCAGCGCGAAACAGCTCGCCGCTGCGAATGTCAGCTCGTGGGAACACGGCTTGATGCGCGAAGCGGAGACTCAAGACTCAAGACTCAAGACTGGAGACTTCCTCGTCGCACGCGGCGAGGCGGACGCGCCAGACATTGATGGCCGCATCTACATTCGCGGCAACCTGCCCATCAGCGAATTTGCCCGCGTGAAGATCATTGGCCATACGGATTACGATCTCATTGCCAAGCCTGCATGAACCTGCCGAACAAGATCACCGTCTCACGTTTCTTTCTCACAGCGGCTTTTCTGTGGGCCATGTTCTCGCGTTCGCCGGTGAATGACACGCTCGCACTGGTGTTATTCAGCTTGGCAGCCATCTCGGATTATCTGGACGGCAAGATCGCGCGCTCGCGAAATCTAATTACCAGTTTCGGCACGCTCATGGATCCGCTGGCGGACAAGGTGATGACGTGTTCCGCCTTCATCGCATTGGTGGAGCGCCACGTCCTGACGCCGCCGCCTGCGGTGTTTGAGTTGGCTGGGAAATCTTTTTTGCCGAAGGTCGAAGCGTGGATGGTCGTCATCATCGTCGCGCGTGAACTGGCGATCACAGGTCTGCGACTTCTCGCCGCGTCGAAGAGCGTTGTCCTCGCTGCCGAGCGTTACGGAAAGCACAAGACGATCTCGCAGATGGCAGCGATCACGGCGTTGCTTGTGATGGATGCCTCCGTGGAATGGTGGCCGTGGTTGCGTGATTTCTTCAGACTGTGGACGCCGATGTTTGCGTTCGTGATGCTGTGGGTCACGGTGTTGCTCACCGCTACGTCGGGAGCGTTGTACCTCTGGCGCAACCGCTCGATTTATCTGAGCGACATGTGAGGTGTTTGGGAAAGCACCAAATTCCAACATCCAAGCTCCAGAGAAGCTTCAAATTTCAAGTGGGAAAATTTGCGCAAAGCTTCCGCAATCGCGCATTAGTGTTTGATGATTGGAGATTCTCTGGAGCTTGGTGTTTGGATGTTGGAGCTTCTTTACTCCCCGCCTACTTCGCCGTGCGCGCAGACTCGATCATCTCCCAGAATTTTGGATTCTGCTCCAACGCTTCGTCCTCTTCCACTTTCATGCCGGAGCGGTAAAGAAAGTCCTTGAGCGTGTTCCGGCTCAGGATGCGATGCACAAGCACGCCGAGTTCGTGCCGCTCGAAATAAACGCGGAAGTCTCCGATGCGAAAGCGGTGCAAGATGCGCCCGCCGCGTTCCAATTTGCCGAAGTCGTCCAGCTCCGTGCCAATGACCTGCTGCGGCAGTCCGCGAAATTCGCCGAGGATCTGGAGTTGAAGCTCCTTGGGCATGCGCGCCACTTCTGCGGCGCTGATCGGAGTGAAGATGATCTGGAACGTAGTCATGCGTTTTGCGTCAGCATCCTAGCCAGACGCCGGAGGAAAACAACTCTTTGTGATTATCATGGCACTAGCCGGGCGCGATAGAAGCGTCGTGGCAACCCGGCGGACGTGGTGTCCACATGATCAAAGTTGGTGCCGGAGATCACGTTCGTTTTGAGTGCAGTCCAGTTGACCAGATTTGTGGTTGCGTCCAGTGACCAGCGTGAATTGTTCTGCCCGTTGACGCGCAACAATGACCAACCCTCTCCCGTGCGTCCGAGGAGTTGCACCCGGGCAGGCGGCATCTCGGCAGTGATCGTGTAGTTATCGAAGATCATGTAGTTATCGCCGGGCGCATTTGTGCCGTTGATCTGATTCACGAGCCAGACGGCGTCCACATCGCCAAGATTGAGCGGCGCGTTCGTAGTGGTGATGAGTTGATTGGTGGCGATGAGTGCGTTGCCGAATGACGCACTCCAGCGATTGGAAGCGAAGTTCATCGTGACCGTCAACGTGTAGGCGGCGGCGTTCTCAAACGTATTCGTGGTGAAATAGATTTGGTTCGTGCCATCTAGCAGATAGGCGATGTCGAGAAAGTCGTTGTCGAAATCCAGCGAGAAGAGGCGGTTACCTTGGATGTTATAGATGCTCCAGCGAAAGATGTCGTAGTGGTTGTTGGCGGAATCTTTGATCTGCATCTGCGTGGAAAACTTCACGGTGGGATACCCTGCGGCAACGGCATCAAAATCAATCGGCTTCCAGACCACGAGGTTTTTGTCCGCTGGATTTGGGGCATCGAATCCGATGTAGGCCGCCTGGCCCTGTCCAAGAATGGCGTTGGGGAGAACCCCATTACCCCCTGATCCGGAGCCGAGCCAGCCCTGCTGTCCGATCAGGTCCGACGCGGTGTTGTAGTTCTGTGCAGCCTCGAATTGCGTGGAATAAACGTTCGTAGTTACAGCGAAGGTTGAGGCGACTTGCACGAACAACAACACAGTGACAACCAACGTAAGCAACTTTGATTTCATGGCGCGACAATCGTATCACAGACTCAACGGTCGCGCTTGGAGCGGCCTGAATCAGATTTGGATTCGCCGCGCGACTCGGAGCGTGATTCGGCACGCGACGGTTCAGGGCGCGACGGAGCGGGTTGTGATTCCACGCGCGGCGCGGCGGGCGGCGGCGTGTAGGCGGGTGCAGACGGACGCGACACCGGCGCAGACGGCGGTGTGTAAACGGGTGCGGCTTGGCGCGGCGCAGGTGCGGGCGTCGGGATGGCTGGCGCGAAACTGCGCTCCTCGGAACGGCTGCGGGATTGGCGTTCGTTTGCGATGGCGCGGTTTTCGCGCTCCATCTTCTGCTCGATACGGGAATTATTTGAAGGACGGTTCTCGGATGGCGACGGACGTGATGGTTGGCTGGTCTCAACTTGCGTTGCGCTTTCGCTCACGCCCTGGCTGCGGGATGAATTGCGATTGTTGTATTCCGGCGCGCTTGCGGATGGCTGGGGCTGTGACGTCGGCACGGGCTGTTGTTTCGGCGTGTTCCAGACCGAGTAATCACGATTGCTGGAACGGTTGCGGCCATCGCCGATTACTGTCGTGGAATTTTGCGACGGCGCGACGACCGGACGTGATGGCGCGTGCGGGACTGTTTCCACGACGAGTGGCTTGGAGAAGATCGGCGTCGCTGTGCGCGCAGGTGTGGCGGGCGTTGGAGCAGCGGCTTGGGCGGAGCGATCTCGCTCGGATGATTTGGTTTCAACTCTCTGCTCGCGCTCGCTTCGACCGGAGCGGGCGTTGTCGGGTTGAGAAGTTGTGATCGGCGCAACAACGACAGGCTGGCTGACCGTGACGGGAGCCGTCACAGTGCGCTCGCGACCTGACTTGCTTTCACGGCGATCTTCACGCGGGCTTGTGGTCGTGGGTTGAACAGTTGTCGTCACCGTCGCGGCTGGCGTTGTGGTATAAACGCGCGCGGAACTTTTCTCGAACGGATTGCCAATTTTCCCGATGCCAAGAAGCGGCGGCAACGGCGGCAAGATCGGGCGCGGCACGACGAGAGTGCGACCACCACCTTCGAGGCGTTCGCTGCGGACTTCACCTTTGCGCGGGCGTTCATCGCGGATACTCACGGTGCGGACTTCAGCGCGAGTATGTTCGCGGACGCGATCAGTGGAGAAGCCGCGATTGATGACAGTGTTGTTGTTGCCGTCGCCGTAGTTGTTGATGATGGTCGTCTGGTTATAGACAGTGTTCACGCGATTGCGCGGGAGGCAATATTGATACGGACGCGGATCGCAAAATCTTCCCCACTGCACAAACGTGAACGAGTCCGCACCGATCCCGAAATCAAAACTGAATCCGACATGACGGTCGCGGTAATAGAAACCAGAACCATAGCGGTAGTAACTGAGCGGCGGCAGCGGTGCCCATCCGCAATTGTCATTGTCGTAGCGCCATGAAACCCACGACGGCCCCCAGACATTGTCCGGCCACCAGCACCAACCCATGCGCGGATGACTGAACCAACGTCCGTAGTGGAACGCGACCGATCCCCACGAATAGTCCGACATCCAATACCAGCCAGCATCCGTGTGAACCCAGCGCCCACGATCAACGTACGGCCGCCATGTCGGACTCGTGACGGCCACTGTGGGCCGCCAGCAACGACCATAGCCTTCCACTTCAATCCATGTTCCGTAGGGCGAGAGTGTGTCGTAAAAATAATTCTCCGTCACCTGCACCGGCTGTGATTCCTGAACGACCACGGGTTGCGGCGGGTTCACATACGTCGGCGCAGCGGCGATCTGTTGCGCATTGGCGGCAGCGGAAGCTTTCAAACTTTGATCACGTTGCATCATCGCAGTGATGACACCGCTGCCGATGCCGAGATCATTGAGATAAACAATCTCCTCTGCACCGAGCACAAACATCGCCGAAGAGTTCGTGACGTAAGTGAGGATCACGCCTTCATCCACGCCGGATTGCGTGAGACGGATGACTTCGTTGAGCGATTGCGAGATGCGAACTTTTTCCGGAAAGACAGCAGGCGCAGACGTGACTTGCCGAGATGCTTCAGCGGCGACCAGAGCGGGTTGTTCCGCTGGCATCGGCGTCACAGGCGCAACATGCACAACAGGCGGTGCGACGCTGCTGGTGGTGACGTAAGCGGGCGCATTGCCAGCGCTCTGCTGGGTGCAACCGTTGATGAAAGGAAACACTGCGAGGCCGAGTGCGGCGAGAGATTTGTGAGTGAACCTTGTTTTCATACGTTGCGAATTGGTTGTCTGCACTTCATTGACCGTCACTGGATGTGACGGGTGATTGGGTGTGGTATTCACGTTGGGTGGGATGGGTTGTGAATCAGTCGGTTGCAAATGATTGGTAGCCCCACCTGGAATTGAACCGGGATCAACCGTTTAGGAAACGGCTGCTCTATCCATTTGAGCTATGGGGCCAAATGTGGGCAAATGCTAACAACTTACCCATCGTGTCGCCAGAGGTTTGAACGCGACGGCTTTTGTGAGTGTGAGTTTTAGAGAGCGTTCCAGCCGTGAGATTCAATCATCGCCCTCACAATCTGGCGACGGCGTTCCAAAGCCACGCTTCCACGCCGGTTTTTCAATTCGCCGCGAGGCACGGCAAAGATCAAATCACACTTGCAAAATGTCTGCCAGTCCATCCCGTCGGACTTATCCAGGATAACTTCGCTTTCAAGCGGCAAGCGGGCGGCTCTCTGTGACGAACAATCCAAGACCTCGACAAAATCTTTTCTGGAAGCCCTCGCCGGGTGTGACACGATGACAACTGGATGAACACCCCAGCCCAAGTCCGCCTCGAAAACATCCCAAGCATTCACGGCTTTGCCCCTTTCCGCGCGGCAGCACGCACCGCGCGAAACGCAGCCATGCCGACAACCTTCTCCTGTTTGTCCTGTTTTCCGTAGATGGATTCAACTTGAGCGGGAGTGAGAGGAGGTGGAGTGAGGTATTCAGTTTCCTGAGCCTGCATCCGCCGAATCGCTTCACGGACGGCTTCACTTTGGTTGTTGAACCGGCCTGATTTGACCAGGCTGGAAACATATCTTTGCTGTTCTTTTGCGAGCGCGTATCCCATGCCGTAATGATAAGGCAACTAATGGAGAACAGCAAGCGAGAGCTTCTGAGCTTGGGGTAACCCTGGATTCACTCCGAGACTTCCTCCGTCAACGCCGCTGCTCGTTTTGCACCGCGACCGGATTTGATTTCTGGGATCAAGATCAGCGTGGCGACGAAGATCATTATCGCGCCAAGCCAACTGATCGCAGACACCGAATAATGCGCGATGAGTTGAAACGCCACCACAGGCGCGATGACGCCGCGCAGTCCGGTGAAGAACGTGTGAACGCTCATGTAGTCTGCCACGCGTTCGGGCGGCGCGAATTTTGTCACCCACAAACTCCACGCCACATCGCCGCCAGCGTTCGAGATGCCGTAAATAATTGCGCCGATGATGAGCCACGCAAAATGATCGCCACCGAAGAATGACAACATGCCGAGCGCGAAACCGGTGTTGAGTAAGATGCGCAGAATGAAGAAGTTCATGCGATCAAACAACCAGCCCCAAACCGGACTCATCACGAGTCGCGCGAGATTGGGAATCACGCCGACGAGTAACGCGATCTGCGCGGTGGTGAGCGCCACTCCGTTCCATGTGACGCCATGCTTGGCGTTGGCGAGATATTCCACGCGCAGCGGCCCGATCATCAGATTGGCAAAACCCATGATCATCCACATCACGAGCGTGCGACGGAACAGAGCGTCATCGCGAACAAATCGCAGCGCGCGAAACGGATGCGTGCCGCCGGAAGCCGCGAGTGCTCTCGATGGCAATCGTGAAAGACAGAACGCGCCAAACGCGAAAGCAGCAGCAAAGATCAAGAGCAAGCCACGAAACCAACCGAGATGTGCGGTGAGTAATCGCCCGGCCAGTTCGCTGAAAAGCGCGGCGGTGGCGATACGGATCATGAATGTGCGAGAGAATAGTTTGCCGCGCTGACGTTCAGGATAATTCTCCTGATAGATTTGCGTCATCAACGGCACGGCAGCGGAACTCATCGCCATCGTCAGCACCGAACCGATGACGAACACAGGCAACACGGGAAAAATCGCCATCACGATGAATCCGGCAGCGCCGAACATCGCAAGACGTGATGCAGCTTTGGCCACGGGCCAACCGGCGGTTTCCACCCGTGCCACGAGCCATGGCCCAAGCATCAGCCCAAAACTTCCGCCACCTGCGACGAGTGCTTTGGAGACCGCGCCAGCTTCAAACCAGCGAACAGCGATGAGCAGCAGGAAGGTTCCGCCAGCGGCCTCGATGACGCCAGAGGTCAACGCCCGCCAACGTTCGTAGCGGAAGGTTTGGGTTGTGCGTGCGGCGTCCATTCAGAAGCTCAAATCATCCGAAGCAAATTCTGCAAAGATCGCGAACCCTCGCTGCTCTGACTCTTGACCATTGGGCCGAGATGCAATGGAACTAATATTGATGGTTGTCAAACGTGGCGGCGCATGATTCAACGCCCTGTAATGGCGCGGCTCATTCTGTTGTAAGCCGCCTTGGCAGCGGGATCTGTGTCTTGGGCAGCAGCCAACGCGTTCATGGCGTCCCTGACAGCTTGTTGATATTGCAGGCGTTGCATGTCGGTCATTTGTGCAACTTGGGGTTTTATCTGCACCAACGTATCCACCGCGCGCTCATATTGCTTGGCCTTGATGTCCTGAATGACCTGTTGAGATGGCACTACCTGAGTTGCGGAAGTGTTCACGGCTGTTGCTTTGGGAGTGTTAGCCGCCACCGGGTCAGCAGCAGGCGGAGACGGCGCATCCAGTGTTGAGTCACTTTTCTTGGAGCAACTCGAAAGCACAGCTATGAAAACGAGGGCCGTGAGATAACGAGTAGTGGTTTTCATCGAATGATTAAAAACGGAGGCGATTGGGTGTACACCAAAGATCATTGTTCAAAGTGGTAGGATAATTACCCGAAAGGGCGATGCCAGCCATCTGGCGAAACAATTCAAACTTGATGAACTGTGAAGACCCGCCAAAGCGTCCGATGATGGCGCCACCGTTGACGCTCTGCGTCACGTTCGCAGGATTGCCTCCGGCGTGACGTTGAGAGACTCCCTCACTCGGTTGGTTGCCTGCGTCGTTGAACCAAAACTCTTCCATTTCGTTGGCTTCCCAAAGCAAAATGTCTGTTCCTTTGAACTGGCTCAATTTGTACGGGACGGTGCGGACGGGACTTGTATTGATCGGCCCGGTGCAGATCAGGCAGCCGTTAAATGTGTAACTAGTCAGTTTACATTGGCGCAATCTCCACTTTTCTCGCTTTGAACCAGATGACTCCACGATATCGCGCGGACAGAACAGGGTCTTCTTGGATTTGAGATACGGATAAATCTGACCAGCTTGAAGCCAAAGGTCTTGCCCGGTGTAAGTGAATGGGTCTGTGGGGATGAATTCTGCGTTGGGAATGGGCTGTAGCGTAGTGGGCAAGCGTGTGGCATAAGCCCAACAATCCGGGCCAGATCTGGGAAAACCGTCGCGGATCGAACCCCAACCCGGATGCGGCATGACATCGTTTTGATCGGTTGCATACATGTTTGAGGCCAGCAAAATCTGCCTGACGTTATTCAAATCAATGGTGCGTTGAGACTTGTCCTTGGCTTTGGATAGAGCTGGTAGGAGCATCGCGGCGAGAATCGCGATGATTGCGATGACTACAAGCAATTCGATCAGGGTGAATCCGGTCCGTGCCGCGCAAGGGTTGTGATACCGAATGTTTTTCATGAATGCTGAGAGCGTCATTCAAAAGGCGGATTTGCACAAGTCAGCAATACAGATGACCAATCGCATAATACGAGAACTTAACCCAACTAGGCTTTCAACTTCCGCTCGAGGATCTCACCCACGAGCGCGGGATTGGCTTTGCCTTTGGAGAGCTTCATCACCTGGCCTTTGAGGGAATTAAGCGCGGCGACTTTGCCCGCCTTGTAATCGGCCACGGGATTCGGATTCGCGGCAATGGCTTCGTCGCAGAACTTCTCGATCGCGCCGGTGTCACTGACTTGGGCGAGACCCTTTTCCTGCACGATGGTGGCGGGGGCTTTGCCGGTATCGAACATCTCGGCGAACACCTGTTGCGCGGCGGAACTGCTGATGGTTTTGGAATCTACTAAATCGACAAGTGCGCGCATGTCCTCCGGCACGAATAAGAGGTAATCAAGCATCTTAAATGTCGTATCCTTCTGTTCAGCAGTTTTCAACTCATCCGGCATTACAGACTTGGCGCGTTCTGCAAGCTTTGCAGGTAGGTTATTAATAATCCAATTTGCAAGAGCTTTGGGATTCTTGTGTCCTTTTGCGACAACTTCAAAATAGTTCCCCAGTCTGACATTGCTCTTGAAGACTTCCGCATCGCCAGCGGGCAATTGATAATCACGCATCAGGCGCTGCTTGCGCACGAGCGGCAATTCCACCACACGCGACTTCACGTTCGCGAGCCATTCATCAGTCGGCGCGAGCGGCATGAGATCGGGATCAGGGAAATAGCGGTAGTCGTGCGCGTCTTCCTTGGTGCGCATCTGTTCGGTGATGCCGGTCACGTCATCCCAGCGACGGGTGGATTGGATGAGCTTCTCGCCGCGCTTCACAGTCTCGATCTGGCGCGCGATCTCGTACTCCGCCGCGCGGCGCACGCCGGAAAAGCTGTTCATGTTCTTGATCTCAATCTTTGCGCCGAGTTCCTTCGAGCCAACGGGGCGCACGCTGATGTTCACGTCACAGCGCACCATGCCCTTTTCCATGTCGCAATCGCTCACGCCGCCTTGCAGCAAAATCTCCTTGAGCGCGTTGAGATATTCGTAGGCCATGTCCGCGCTGGTGATGTCGGGTTCGGTGACGATCTCCATGAGCGGGACGCCGGCGCGATTGAAATCCACGCCGCTGTGCCGTTCAAAGTGCGTGCTCTTGCCGACGTCTTCCTCCAGATGCGCACGGGTGATACGCACGCGGGACAAACCGTTGTTTGAACCTGCGCCGTTGAACTCGAACTCCACAAAACCATTCGCCGTGCTGGCTTGTCGTATTGCGTGAGTTGATAATTCTTCGGCATGTCCGGATAGAAATAACTCTTCCGGTCGAACTTGGCGAAGCGGGGAATCTCGCAGTTGAGCAGGTAACCGGTCAGCACGGTGAGGCGCAATGCCTCCTCATTGGGCACGGGCAACACGCCCGGCATCCCGAGGCAGACGGGACAGACGTTTGTGTTCGGCTCGGAGCCGTATTGATTGGCGCACCCGCACCACATCTTCGACTTCGTCTTGAGTTGGACGTGGGTTTCCAGACCGATGACCGCTTCGTATTCCATAATGGCGGGAAAGTTTAACCACGAATGGACACGAATGGACACGAATTTTTCTTCCGACTCAAACAATCTTGATCTTCAACAAATCCTCTTTCGGCTTGAGCCACTTGAGTTTCAGTTTTTCCAGAGCGGCCACGACGGTCTGGGCGATGGCGTAATCCCGATACCATTTCCGATTGGCCAAGAGATATGTCACGACGAACAGGGGGTGACGCGTCCTAGCACTAGCGAACCAACCCTCACCCGACTTTGATCGCACCCCAAGCTCCAACAAGCTCGGAATTGAAGTTGCAAGGGCATTGCCCATTCGTTACCAATCCGCCCGATGCCGCCAGAACAAACCGGAGACACGAACAGCGAAGCTACCTTGTATCGCTGGTCGCCGTGGCTTGTCTTTGTGTTCGCGCTTCTGCTCAATCTCCCGTCCATCTGGAGCGAGACGAGCGTCACATGTTCGGATGAATATCAACTCTCGTTGCGAACTCCGATGGAGATGGACGCGCGCGGCGAATGGCTCACGCCGTGGCTGAACGATCAACCCCGCCTGCGCAAACCGCCCCTCATCTACTGGGCGATCCTTTCCACCTACAAAATCTTCGGCGTCAATCTCATCTCCGCGCGCATCTGGGCGGCGTTGGCGGGCGCAGGACTTTGCTTGTGCGCGTGTCTGCTCGCGCGTCAACTGTCTCGCTCCAATGGATTACTCGCGGGACTGCTGGCGATGGGCTGCGTGGGTGTAGCAATCGAAGCGCGTCAAGCGATGCTTGATCTGCCGTTGGCGGTGTTCTCGTCATTCGCAGTGTTGTTCTGGCTGCGCTGGATCAAACGGGAAAAACTTTTCGACATCGTGGTGTGCGCGCTTTGGGTCGGACTCTCATTCCTGATGAAAGGTCCTGTCGGACTTTTCTTCTTCTTCGCAGGCGCACTGGCGGCGTTGTGGGCGTTCGACGCATGGAAGGTTTTACTCCGCCGCGCATGGCAACTTCTTCTCTGGCTCATCATCGTGGCCTCCATCTCGCTGCCGTGGCCGCTCATGATGAAACATCTTTGGGGCGACAAGTTCGCGCAGATACTCGGCGAGGAACTCACGGAACGGAAGTTCGGGACGTGGAATGCCATGTCGCCGCTCTCCGCTCTCGGCGGCGCGCTGGGATTGATCTTCCCGTGGACGCCGCTGGTCGTGGGCGCGATCATCAGCCACGTCAGAAAATCGCGCAGTGATCGTTCGCAGAATAATTCCTGGCTCGTGGCGTGGCTCGTCGTTTCCATCCTGCCGTTCTTTTTCATGAAGGCCTTTGAGCGCTACATGCTCGCGGTGATACCGCTTCAAGCAGTGCTGGCGGCGGACTGGCTTCAATCTGCTCCAACGAAGTGCAAAACCTGCGCATGGCGGCTCTCGCTGATCTTGCTCGCGCTTGTCGGCGTGGTCGTCTCGGTGTTCGCATTGTGGTTCAAACTCGGAATCATCGGGCCGTTGCTGTGCCTAGTGGTGGTGGTGTGGGGCGTGTGGCACGCCTTTCGTTCAACCGATGTCTGGACACCTGCGGCAAGTGCCGCGCTCGTCTTGATGCTGTGCTTGGGCGTGATTTATCCGACGCTTGGCATCAGCCACATTGCGCCGGACGTGAACGAAAAAGTCGGCACGCTCACCGCCCGCATGTTTGGGATGTATCAGCCGTCGCTGCTCTCTGCGCGCCTCGGTTACAGCGTGCAGATGTTCAATGCGGAAAAATTTCTCGCGGCACAGACCAATGCGCCCGTCACGGAAGTCGTATTCGTGGAGGAAACAGTCGTTGCCGAGTTTGAACAGACGGCTCGTAAGCACGGCTTGAAGATCGAAGAGATTGATCGGTTCAAAACATTTTACTCACGAAAAGCATGGTTGCGATTCGCCCGCGCCGATGCGCGCTGGCCGGAGTGGAAACAAGCGCTTTGCGAACGCTCTCTCGAATCGCTCAAGACGGAGATCCGCTACTATCGTGTCAGCGTGCCGCTACAGGAGCGCGGACGGTCCCCGTCCGCAGCGCGTGGAGAACGAGGGGAGCGTTGGAGTAAGCAAACGTCCGCCAAAGTGCGTAAGTGCTGCGGGCGAGGGACCGCCCGCGCTCCAGGACAAATCGCATCATGAATCCGAACGCGCGACGTTTTATCTGGATGGGGCTGACGCTCGCGTTGCTCGTGTTCATCGGGCTACGTGGTGGCTGGCGTGTCTCGCCTGTGCCAGAGACAAAGTTCGTTGTCGCGCCCATTTCTCTCGAACTGATAGATGTTCCTCCGGAATTCCACGAACAGTTTGTTGACCCGCGATTCATTCAACCGAGCGCGCATGTCTCGTCCATCTGCGAATTGCCCGGCGGTCGGATGGCTGCTGTCTGGTATGCGGGTTCACGCGAAGGCGCGCGGGATGTCGCGCTCTATGTTTCTTCACGAGACGCGGGTCTGACAAACTCATGGACAACTCCGGTCTCCGCAGGCACGCATGAGGCGGCGGGCGATGAAGCATTTCGCTACGTCAAAAAAGTCGGCAACGCGATTCTCTTCGCTGGAACAAACGGACACTTACACATGCTCTACGTGACGACTGGCTTCGGCGGCTGGTCGTGCAGCCAGCTCAATCTGAAAACCTCCACCGATGGCGGTGCAACATGGTCGCGCAGTTGCAGGCTGGGATTAAGTCCTTTCTTGAACATCAGTGAACTCGTAAAGAACGCGCCTGTGCCCACGGCGGACGGCGGATTCGTCGTGCCGATCTATCATGAAGTAATGGGGAAATTTTCCGAACTGCTCTGGTTGCGCCCCAGCGCGGATGGTTTTGAAGCCATCAAGACACGCGCCTTTGGCGGGCGCACAGCATTTCAATCATCACTCGTAGCCTTAAATGAAACCAATGCGCTCATGCTCTGCCGCACGGCAGGGTCAGTTAAGAAGATTCATGCGACGCGAACTTCAGATGGCGGGCGCACATGGTCGGCACTGGAAACGATTGATCTGCCAAATTCAAATTCCGGTCTCGACGCGATCAGGATTTCGGACGGACGCCTGTTGCTCGCGTTCAACGACACAGATTCTGGCCGCGACAATCTACGCCTCGCGATTTCTGCCGACGGCGGCGTGACATGGAAGCGCGCGGCGACGTTGGTTGCAGAGGCGGGAGAGGAGTTTTCGTATCCGACAGTATTGCAAACCAGCGACGGCTTGATTCACGTCACTTACACTTGGAAACGCAAAGGCATCAAGGAAGCGACCTTCAACGTGGCGTGGCTGGAAGCGCAGATGAAAGGAACGCGCGAATGATCACCCCACTCGCAGCCGTCATCGTTTCATTCATCGCGCCAATGCTTGCGCTGATGATTCTGTTCGCGGCGCTGGCGCGACGGCTGCGGTTCAATCCACGCGGCGCGGGATGGTGCGTGGGGTTGGGATTGATCGCGCTTGGCACGCTGATGATTCCCGCGGCAGGTCTGCCGATGGCGCGCGTGCTGGCTGCGGTGATGGATCATTGGAGTGTGCCGTTGCTCGCATTGTTGACCGCTGGTGTAGGTAATACATTTTTCGGCGCAGAGCTTCTTCGTCGCGAAGATCGCCGAGCCATGTGGGTCTTTGGCGTGGTGATCAGCGTGATTCTGTATCCGCTGGCGTTGGGGATTGGTTCGATTGATTCATTTGCGTATGGCTGGCATTTCGGGCCGCTGTTCGTGTTGGTCGGATGTGTAGCAATGCTGCTGCAATGGCGGCGAAACCGCTTCGGTATCGTGTTGTTACTCGCACTTTTCGCATGGCTGGCTGGCGTTGCCGAGTCTGGAAACCTTTGGGATTGCCTCACTGATCCGGTGTTCTTTTTCGTGTCTATCGGCGCGTTGGTGATGTCGTTTGTTACAAAATCGAAACAACATTGAGCCGCGCGTTGCGTAGCTGGGTGGTGGTTTGTTACTCTGTTCGTCCGATGGTAAAACTTGTTCTCTTCGACATAGACGGCACTCTCGTTCACACGGGCGGGGCTGGCGTGAAGGCTTTCGCCAAAGTGTTCGCTACCGAGTTCGGTGTGCCGGATGGGACTGAGAAGATCAAATTCGCCGGACGTACGGATGTCGGTCTGGTGCGGGAATTCTTTTTGGCAAATGGCATCAAACCGAACACGGAAAACTTCGCGCGATTCTTCGAGCGTTACGTCTTCTGGCTTGATCACATCCTCGGCCACAGCAAAACAGAAGAGTGCCCGGGCATCAGAGAATTGATCCACGAACTTCAGACGCTGCCAAATCCCCCGACTCTCGGTCTGCTCACCGGCAATATCCGTCTCGGCGCAGAGATCAAGCTGCGACATTTCAATCTCTGGAATGAATTCGTGACAGGTGGATTCGCTGACGATCACGAAGACCGCGATCACATCGCCCGTGCCGCGCACACGCGCGGATCACAAGTGCTAGGCAAACAACTGCGAGGTGAGGAAGTCGTTGTCATCGGCGATACGCCCTTGGATGTGAAGTGCGGGCGCGCAATCGGAGCGCATGTTTTGGCAGTCGCAACGGGCGGCGCAACTTTGGACGAATTGAAACGCCACTCGCCGGATTGGGCCGTGACAGATTTACGGGAAGTGTCCGCGAAGCAGATTTGCCGACGGGTGATTTAGAATGTTCTCAAGTTATTTCCGATAGCCGCTTCCCCCTCATCCTAACCTTCTCCCGCCGGGAGAAGGAACAGCCATCGGTGATTTTCGCAACCTGATTGATGCTTCTGCGAATCCCGCGTCTTGATTGTTCGAGCAGCGGAAACGATTCTCCCTCTCCTTGGGGGAGAGGGATGGGGTGAGGGCGAGCGTCCTTTACGAAGTCTATCTTCAATGCCGGTGCGGCTTGCCTGTTCCGCACATGCCGCACGAATGAGGCACGCCGCTGCACGATGGCGCTTGAGCCGCTTCCCCAGCAGTGGACGAGGCGAACGTGGAAAACTTCTTGGACAACTTTTCCGAACCGCAATGCGGACATTTTGTTCCCTGCCACTCGCTCGAACGGACAAGTATCTCGCTGTCCTTCTCACACTTCCCGCAATGAAATTCATAGATCGGCATGGGCTGAGAATAATCAGCGATGACAGTTCGCTCAACAGACTTTTAGTGCTGACCATCCCGCATCAACTCCG
The DNA here is from genome assembly GCA_031423875.1 of Verrucomicrobiota bacterium. GTDB lineage: Bacteria > Verrucomicrobiota > Verrucomicrobiia > Limisphaerales > JADLHS01 > JADLHS01. The sequence goes on from JANPGI010000505.1 coordinate 21,368, forward strand.
TCCAACAA
>JANPGI010000506.1:0-6582 GCA_031423875.1 Verrucomicrobiota bacterium
CCGCTCGAACCCGTCACCGCCACGCGTCCGGCGTAACTTGCTCCGATGGCCATCGAGATGGCTGCAATTTCATCTTCCGTCTGGATGAAAGAGCCGCCGTACTTGGGCAGTTCGCGGCGCAGCAATTCCATGATGTCCGACCACGGCGTGATGGGATAACCCGCACCGAAGCGCACGCCCGCCGCAATCAATCCAAAGCCCAGCGCTTCGTTGCCATTCATCACCACTTGATGACCGTCTTTGCTTTGGCTGTCCACGAACTTGAAAGTCTCCAGCACATTGCCAAGCGGGTGCGCGTATCCAGCGTGGAACGCCGCGAGCGCATTCTTGACGATGCTCTGGTCTTTGCCGGTGAAACGTTCGGTGATCAACTTCTCGAGCTTCGGCAGATTGAGATCAAACATCTTCGCGATGAGACCGAGCGAGTAGATGTTTTTACCTTTGTCCTTGGCCGTGCCGCCGATGGCTTCAACCGTCAGACCGGAAATCGGAATGCCAAGGTGATGATAATCCTTCTGCCATTCGGGCTTCGCCTCGACATGGTCGGAATCGAACAGCACGATGCCCCCCTTCTTGAGCGACTTGATATGATCTTCGTAGGAATGCTGGTAGAAACACAGCAACACATCAGCGTCGTCGCCGGAACTCAGGACTTCGCCGGAGCCGATGCGGACTTGGAAGATGGACGGGCCGCCGGAGATGGTGGAGGGAATCGTCATGAAGGTCATGACTTCCTGCTCACTGCGCCCCGCGAGACGCGCAAGGAAACCGCCAATGGCTTGGATACCGTCTTGGGAATTACCGGCGATGCGGATGATGGCTTCGGAAATCTTGGCGACTTTCGGCGCTCCACCCGCGTTTGCGGCTGCTACTGTTGAATCACTCATGAAAACTTTCTATTCAAAATGCGCGTTGCTAGATTCGAGGGGACGACTCGACCGCTTCGCGCGACAAACTGTGCAATATCAGGCTACCAAGTGCGTTTGCAGTGTCAATTTCTTCTAAGTCGTCTATCGGCTCTCATCCCTCTTGGATTAACGGTTTGCGCGGAAAACCGCGACTCCGTTCGGCGCAAGCAAGCGCAAGATTTAAGCCCCTATGATTTAGACTGCCAGAGGAATTACCCGCCGTTATTTCGTGGAAGGGATCGCTAAAAGCCTGAAAAACAGGAGTTCGACGGCTAACCGGAAGTTCAACCCTTCACCTCCTTGCCAATTCTGACGATAGCTTTAGAGATGAGCACGGCAATGCTGCCTGAAATCCCGGTTTTGACCACGACGCCACCTCGCATTGAGTTGACGCCGGTGAGTCGCGCGCTGATTGACGAGCGTGTCAAAGGCTGCGCGCGTCTGCCGTCACTTCGCAGTATTGATTCCGCGTTGCGCGAGTTGCTCAACAGCGACCGCCGTTACACGCACCAGATATCCGAAGTCATCCGCCGCGATCCCAGCCTCACCGCGCGCCTGCTCCGCCTCGTCAACTCCGTCTATTTCGGACTCAGCACGCCCATCAACAACATCGAGGAAGCCGTCTTCTATCTCGGCATCCGCCAAATCCGCCAGCTCGCGATGGTCACGCCCGTGATCGAAGATTTTCAGAAGATGGCGGGCAACACTCCGTTTCCGTGGCGTGAATTCTGGCAGCACTGCATCGGCGTCGCCATCATGACCCGCGAAGTCATCAGTTGCGTGCAACCGCCGCCGGACGATTCCGATTACGTGGCAGGACTCGTGCATGACATGGGCAAGATCGTCATGGCCGCCACGTTCCCGGATCATTTCGTCGAGATACAACGCCGCATCGCCATCGAGCCGCGTCCCTTGCTCGATCTGGAAATGGAAGTCCTCGGCATCCAACACACCGAACTCGGCGCGATCTATCTCCAGAACCATAATCTCCCCGACATCATGATCGAGACAGCGCGTTACCATCACGAACCCGAACGCGCGAGCCATCACAGTCAGATCATCGCGTCGGTGCAGATCGCCAACCTGCTCGTCCGCCACGCGCAGATCGGCAACAGCGGGGAAACCTCCATCGTCACCTCCGAGATTTGGACTGGCGCAAGCGGCTGGGACATTCTCTTTCCGCACAAAGGCGAAGCTGAACGAACCATTGCCCACGCCGCACTTCGCCGCAGCCTAGAACGATTGCCGTCAATTCTTCAGGGGCTGGTTTGAGGAATCTCTCTACTGCTGAAGGTTAAATTGCCCGCATGACCTTCGCTGCCACACTCACCGTCTTCTCGATATTCGCCTCGCTGTGCGCCGTCGAAATGAAACCCGCCTCGAACTGCGATGGTGCGAGATAAACTCCCGCGTCGAGCATTCCGTGGAAAAACTTCTTGAACCGCTCGCGATCCGCCTTCATCGCATCCGCCAGATTCCACACTGGTTCACTCGCGAAATATCCGCAGAACATCGAGCCACAACGATTGAACACCACCGGCACGCCCGCAGACTTCGCTGCTGCGCACATCCCGGCTTCGAGCAATGAGCCAAGTTGCTCAAGGCGCGCATAGGCGTTGTCAGATTTCCGACCTCCGACCTCTGACCTCTGACTTCCACCGAGTTCTTGGAGTGCCGCAATCCCTGCCGCCATCGCCAATGGATTCCCGCTCAACGTCCCCGCCTGATACACCGGGCCGAGCGGCGCGAGATAATCCATGATGTCCGCCCGTCCACCGAACGCGCCCACCGGCAGCCCGCCGCCGATGATTTTTCCAAGACACGTCAAATCCGGCACGATGCCGAATCGCTGCTGCGCTCCGCCCGGTGCGAGACGAAAGCCCGTCATCACTTCGTCGAAAATCAGTAACGCGCCATTCTCCGCCGTGATCTTCCGCAGAAATTCCAGCCAGCCCGGTTTCGGAACGAACAGCCCCGCGTTACCCGCCACCGGCTCTACGATGATGCACGCGATCTGATCTTTGTTCGCTGCGAACGTCGCCTTGAGCGGTTCAGTTTCGTTGTAAGGCAACACCAGTGTGTGCTTCGCAAAATCCGCTGGCACACCTGCGCTGTCTGGATGACCAAACGTCAACGCGCCGCTCCCCGCCTTCACCAACAACGAATCTGCGTGCCCATGATAACAACCGTCGAACTTGATGATCTTGTCGCGCTTCGTGAATCCACGCGCCAGACGGATCGCGCTCATGCACGCCTCCGTACCGGAGTTGGTCATCCGCACCTTTTGCACAGACGGCACGAGCGAGCAGATCAATTTCGCCATCGTGACCTCGCTGGGATTCGGGATGCCGAAGCTTGTACCGAAATCCGCCGCCGCTTTGATGGCGGAAATGATCTTCGGATGCGCGTGTCCAAGAATCGCCGGCCCCCAGGTGCCGACGTAATCAATGTATTCATTCCCATCCACGTCCGTGACGCGACAGCCGCTGGCTTTATTGACGAAGAACGGTTTCCCGCCCACCGCACGAAACGCGCGCACCGGAGAATTGACGCCGCCCGGAATGTAATTGAGCGCTTCAGCGAACAGAGCTTCGGATTTGACCCGTGAAATCATGTGGTGAGAGTAACAAGCTGCAGGGGTTCGTTAAACCGATAAATCATCGCGTCAAAGTTAAGAACTTCGCGTGACAATTTTAACTCCCATCGTTATCCATTCCGCATGTCCCACTCGCTGCGCCTCAAAGATCAGCCCGCAAACGAGCGTCCGCGCGAACGCCTCGTTGCGCGCGGCCCAGATGCTCTTACTCACGCCGAGTTGATCGCCATTCTACTGCGCACCGGATTGAAAGGCGCGAACGTCGTCCAGATCGGACAACAGTTGATCCAGAAATACGGTTCGCTCAATGCCCTCGCCCTCGCCAAGGTGGATGAATTGAAACAGGTCGCCGGCATCGGTCAGGATAAAGCCGCCACACTCGTCGCCGCGTTCGCTCTCGCCAAACGTATGGAACAAGAGCGCCGTGATGAATCTCCGGTGCTCGACAACCCGGAAACCGTCGTCAACTACATGCGCGAAACCAATCGCCTCCGCGACGTCGAATCGCTCCAGTTGCTGCTGTTGAACGTCCGCAACAAACTCATCCGCGTAGAGGAAATCTCCGATGGACTTGTGGACACACTGCTCGTACATCCGCGCGAAGTTTTCCGCGCCGCGATCATGGCCAACGCCGCCGCCGTCATCCTTCTGCACAATCATCCCAGCGGCGATCCCACACCCAGCGATGCCGACATCAAAGTCACGCGCGATCTCATCCGAGCCGGACAATTGCTCAAGATTGAAATTCTCGATCACGTCATCATCGGTCGCGCCACCGCCACACGGGCGAAGGATTATGCGTCGTTGAAAGAGTTGGGTTATTTCCATTCCTAGAATTTGCGAGCCACCAAGACCGACTTTGACACGGATTGCACGGATTAACACAGATTCAATCCGTGTAAATCTGTGAAATCCGTGTCTAAACTTTTGAGTGCTTCTCAGTTCGTTTGAATCTTCTCCAAACAGGTTTTGTTTCCAGTCGCACTTCCAGCTAGTCTGCTCTCATGGCTCACTCGCCAAACATTTCAACAGCCTCGACGCCTGCCGTCCACAATCGGCAATCGCCAATCGGCAATCGCCAATTGCCCGAGCTTCTCTCGCCTGCGGGCGATTGGGAATGTGCCAAAGCCGCCGTCGAGAACGGCGCGGACGCGATCTATTTCGGGCTCGAAAAATTCAACGCTCGGATGCGGGCGCACAATTTCACCGTCGCGGATTTGCCGAAACTGATGGAGTTCCTGCATCGGCGCGGCGTGAAGGGCTACGTCACCTTCAACACGCTCGTGTTTGAGAACGAACTCGCCGATGCCACAGATTATCTTCGTGCCATCATCGCTGCGGGCGTGGACGCCGCCATCGTGCAGGACGTCGGCATCTGCCGATTGATCCGCTTGCTCTCGCCAGACTTTCCCATCCACGGCTCGACGCAGATGACGGTCACGAGCGCGGCGGGCGTGGAGTTCGCCCGCGACCTCGGCTGTAACCTCGTCGTCCTCGCGCGTGAATGTTCAATCAAGGAAATCGAAACGATTCGTCGAGGGTCGAAGGTCGAGGGTCGAGAGCCAGACGGCGCGTGCGTCCCGCTCTCGACTCTCGACTCTCGACTCTCGACTCTTCCGCTGGAAGTCTTCGTCCACGGCGCGCTTTGCGTGGCTTACTCGGGTCAATGCCTCACGAGCGAATCACTCGGCGGACGCTCCGCGAATCGCGGCGAATGCGCGCAAGCCTGCCGGATGCCTTACGATCTCGTGTCCGACGGCAAACAAGTTCCGCTCGGCGACAAACGCTATCTCCTCAGCCCGCAAGATTTGTCGGGGTTGGAAGTTTTGCCCGAACTCGTGCGCGCCGGAGTTTCGTCGCTCAAGATCGAGGGCCGCCTCAAGCAACCAGAATACGTGGCGAACATCACTCGGGTTTATCGGCAAGCGCTGGACAAACTGGTCGAGAGTCGAGAGTCGAGAGTCGAGAGCCAGAACGCGGCGGCGCCCGGCCCTCGACCCTCGACCTTCGACCCTCGACGTTACGACTTGGAGATGTCTTTCTCTCGCGGGCTGTTCACCGGCTGGTTCGGCGGGAACGACAACCAGAAACTGGTTCACGCGCGCTTCGGGAAAAAACGCGGCGTGTTCCTCGGCGACGTCACACGCGTAGCGGATGAAACCGTCGCGTTGCAACTCGTCAGTCCATTGAAGCCGGGCGATGGCGTGGTCTTCGACGCAGGCACGCCCGATCAAGACGAAGAAGGCGGACGCATTTATCAAGTCGCGCCGCGCGGCGCGGAAACATGGTTGGGCTTCGGCTACGGCGACGTAAATTTTCAACGAATCAAAGTCGGCGACAAACTGTGGAAGACGAATGATCCCGAACTCGACAAGCGTTTGCGGCAGACTTTCGAGGGCGACAAGATTCGTTTCCAACGTCCGTTGCACATGGAGGTTCACGGATTGATCGGCAAACCCCTCACGCTGATTGCCCGCGACGAACTCGGTCATGTCACGCAGATGGATTCCAACGTGATGCTCGTGCAAGCTGAGAAACAACCGCTGACCACCGAACGAATGCGCGAACAACTCGGGCGCTTGGGTGGAACGCCATTCGCGCTCGGCGAATTGAAAAACAATTTGTCCGGCGAAGTCATGCTGCCCGTTAGCGAGTTGAATCGCCTACGCCGCGAAGCCGCAGCCGAGCTGGAAAAACAGCGCGCCGCACCGAAGCGGTGGCAACTCGTGGCTGCCGACGTGAGTCGGCGGCAAACTTCCATCAGAAGCGAGTCACCACAGGAAAATAGCCGCGCTCTTACGAGCGCAGCCACGGAATTGATCGTTCTCGTTCGCAACCTCGCGCAACTCGACGCGGCGTTGCAGTGCGGCATCAAGACGATCTATTGCGAGTTTGAAGACCCCAAGAAATATCGCGAAGCCGTCACGACGTTCCACACCGCGCGCGGCTGTTCCGCCCTTCAACCTTCAACCTTCAACCTTCAACCTTCGATTTACGTCGCTCCCCCGCGCATTTTCAAAACCGGCGAGGAATGGCAACTCGAACAAGTCCACTCCTGTAACGCCGACGGTTATCTCG
>JANPGI010000507.1:0-2393 GCA_031423875.1 Verrucomicrobiota bacterium
GATGGATTTCGTGGCTCCCCTGCCCCAGGACTTCGCGGAAGCGCTCACGGCGTTAAGAAAATAGGTTCCCGAAGTCCGTCAGGAGTTTTGTTCCCTCTCGCTCGCCCGGTTTGTGGCCAGCACGGATACGAGCATTGCGATGAGTAGGATGGCAAGAACCACCGCCAACGAAGTCCGGATCGGTAGTTTAATGCGCCAGATTTCCAGCATCATTTTCACGCCGATAAAAGCCAGCACGATGGAGAGGCCTGCCTTGAGATAGCGAAAATACTTCAACGCCCCGGCCAGGACAAAGTAGAGCGAGCGCAGGCCGAGGATGGCAAACACGTTCGAGGTGAAAACGATGAACGGCTTCGTCGTCACGGCAAAGATCGCCGGGATGGAATCGAGCGCGAAAATCAAATCGGTGGTTTCCACCATCAACAAGACGAGCGCCAGCGGTGTCAGCACCAGCTTGCCGTGTTCGCGCAGGCTGAATTTCTGCCCGTGAAATTCCGGCGTGACGGGGAAAAACTTTTTGGCGAGGCGCAGCACAGGATTTTTTTCAGGATGCACGCCTTCGTCGCTGACGAACATCATCTTGATGCCGGTGAACACGAGGAACGCGCCGAACAGATAAAGCGTCCACGAGAATTGCTGGATGATAGCCGCGCCCGCCGCGATCAACGCCCCACGCATCACGAGTGCGCCGAGGATGCCCCAGAACAACACCCGATGCTGGAACTGCAATGGCACACGGAAATAGGTGAAGATGAGCGCGATGACGAAGACGTTGTCCATCGAGAGCGACAACTCGATGATGTAACCGGTAATGAACTCAACGGTGTCCTGCTTCTCCCAGCCCGTGATGAGCGCAGGGGCGATGAACAATCCGAACACAAATGACAGCGTGACCCAAAGAGTCGTCCAGCCGATGGCTTCCTTGAATTTGACGACATGCGCGCTCTTGTGGAAGACGCCGAGGTCGAGCGCGAGAAATACCAGAACGCACACAAGAAACACGACATAGTGCCAGGATGAGATTTCAATGATGCCAAGCATGGTTCAAAAAATATCTTTTTGTTCTGAAAAGGAAAGCTCCTGACTTCATAAAGAAATCAGGAGCTTTGTAAAAAACTTGCGGACGAATCAGGGCTTCGCTGCGGGAGCAGCCGCGCCATCCACAGCCACCACGCCGGCACCGATGTTCGGACGCTGGCCTTTGTGCCACCAGAGCACCAACGCGCTCGCGATGTAGATCGAGGAATACGTGCCGGTGATGATGCCGATGAGAAATGTGAACGCGAAGTCATTCACCGGGCCGCCGCCGAAGACATAGAGCGATCCCGTGGCGAGGAACACCGTGCCGGAGGTGATGATCGTACGGCTCAGGGTTTGGTTGAGCGCCTGATTCACCAACTCGCGGAATGTGCCGCGCACGCCAAGTTTCAAGTCTTCGCGGATGCGGTCAAAGATCACGATGGTGTCGTTGATCGAGAAACCGATGATCGTTAGCAACGCTGCAACGGTGGTGCTGTTCATCTCCCTGCCCGCCAGGAAATAGATACCCATCGTCATCAAGAGGTCGTGCAAGATGGCGACGACCGCCGCGATGGCGAACGAGAATTCGTAGCGGAACGCGACGTAGATCATGATGCCGAGCATCGCGTAGAGTGCCGCCGCGACTGCAGTGGTGCGGATTTCCGCGCCGATGACCGGGCCAACCTTGTTGACATTCAGAACCTCGAACTTGGAGTCCGGGAAGCTGGCGCGGAGTTTTTCCACGACGCGCTTATCCGCGTTTTCACCAGCTTCTTTGCTGGCGCGAACGGTGACAGTCAACGTGCGGACGCCGGTATCAATCGCCTTTTGATACGTATGCAAAATCTCGCCGATGCCGATCTCCTTGAATGCGCCGCTGAGTTTGCCTTCGTCCACAAGCTTTGATTGATCGAAGCCGAGCGTGATCTCGTCACCGCTGGTGAATTCAACGCCAAACACATCGCCACCGCGTTTGTAGCCCCAGCCGAGGCCGACGAGGATGATCAACCAGCTCGTAATGAACGCGGGCTTGGCGAACTTCATGAAATCAATGTTCGGGCTACGGATGATGTGCAGCATGTTCAGACTCTTGATCATGTCCTTGGCAAGCAATCCGTCGAAGATCAACCGCGTGACCACGAGTGCAGTGAACAAGCTGGCCGCAACACCGATGGTCAATGCCACGCCGAATCCTTTGACCGACGCCGTGCCCATGATGATCAAGATCACCGACGAGATCAGCGTCGTGACATGCGAGTCAAAGATCGTTCCAAACGCGCGGTCGTAACCTGCGGCGATGGCGCCCTTGAGCGATTTGCCCTTGGCGAGTTCTTCCCGGATGCGTTCGTAGATGAGGACGTTTGCGTCCACCG
>JANPGI010000508.1:0-1716 GCA_031423875.1 Verrucomicrobiota bacterium
CGCCGCATCTCGGAATAGATCGTCAACGCCACCAACCCGCCGAGCAGCAGCGTCACGTAACTGAAGATGAGCGTGGAAGCGGACATCACGGGGTTGCAACAGGCGCATTAGTTTTGGGAAGCGTCTGCCACTCGAAGATCAACAACCCTTTGGCGAGCGTGTCACCGTTCCTTTGAACCGGGGAAAACTTCGCATCACGCGCGAGCTTGAGCGCGAATTGATCCGCTTCCTTTGATCCGCTTCCGGGACGTTGCAGCACCGACGAAAAAACATTTCCTCGCGCGTCCACGAACACGCGCACGAGCGTGTTCGTGAGCGGGTCGGCGGAGGACCACGATTGGAGATTCGCAGGCTCATTCACGATGCGACGTCTGGCGAGATCGCCGCTGACGCGCATCCGAGATTCGCGCGGAAACGTGTCAAAAGATTCTATCGGTTCAATCGTGGTGATCTGCACGGCAGGCAGCGATTGAAAATCAAACCGCCGCGTGATGTTCGTATTCGCGAAGCGGAGGAATGTCTCGCCGAGTTGCTGCACGGGCAGAGCCAGCAGGCGCGGAGGCTCAGTCCAACGGAACGGTGTGAACGCGATCTGCGGAAGTCGCAACCATGTGGCCGCAGCGAAACCGCGCGGGTGCGGCAGCGCGAAGAGTGTGGGATCGTCGAGCTGCTGAAATTCGTTGAGGCTCGTGGTCATCTGCATCGCGGGCGCGTTTTTGACAGGACGCAACTCGATGGGTTTCCGGCTGCCAAGCGCGTAGATCAAGCCGATGTGCAATCCGAACACGAGGGAGATGGCGATGATCCAACGGATTGGTGACCACGGCTCGTCTTGACAGGTCAACGTGTCATCTGGCGATGGCGCGGCGTTCATGGCCGGGCGGGCGCGGCGACGGCGCGTGGCAGTGTGGCGAGAAGTGATTCCGCTATTCCTGCGTCCCGCGCGAGCAACGCCAGCTTGAGCAGATCGGCGTGGCGAACATTTTTATCCGCTTGGATCACGAGCGTGAGCGGTTCAGTGGCTTTCGCGACGACGCTGTTGAGTTGCGACTTCAACGCAGCTTCCTCCACGATCTGATTCTGGAAATAATATCGCCCGATTTGATCCATCGCCACGGTGACGGTGGGTTTGTCCGTGCCGGGAAGATTGTCTGCTGTGGGCAAGACAATCTTCACGCCGGGCGTGTAGAGACGCGAACCGAACGCGACGAACAGCACCAACAGAAAGAAAACTCCCGCATAGGCCGTGGCATCGAACGGATTGCGAAGCAGTCTGGCGCGACGCGGAAATTTCATGAGGACTTGGAGCGACCGTTTTCGGTGACGATGTTCACGATCTCATTCGCAGCGCGTTCCATGTCGGTGACGATGGTGTTCACGCGGCTGACGAGATAGTTGTAGCCCGCATGGATCGGAATCGCGACGGCGAGTCCGGCGGCGCAACAGATGAGAGCTTGTCCAACGCCTTCAGTCATCGTGTTGCTGTTGGCGTAAAGTGCCTGACCTTGCAGGATGGTGAAAGACTTGATGAAACCCAGTACCGTGCCGAGCAATCCCATGAGCGGTGCGAGTTGCGCGATGGTGGCGAGCAGGTCAAGGCGCTGTTCCAGACGCGGCACTTCGCTGAGGCCAGCTTCTTCCAACGCTTCGCGAACGCGGTCGCGTCCGTGATCGCGATTGAGGATGGCGACCTTGACGAGCCGTGCCACAGGTCCG
>JANPGI010000509.1:0-15600 GCA_031423875.1 Verrucomicrobiota bacterium
TTGAGCGCACGAACCTTCGGGTCTTTCTGCAAGTCTGTGTTGTAGGCGCAGGCAGACGAGGAATAGAAGTAACGACGTGTGCCAGCCTTGTAAGCGGCTTCAACCATGTGCGTGTTGATGAGAATGGAGCGCAGACATTCAACGCGGAATTTTTCGATGAAACCCATGCCGCCCATGTCTGCTGCGAGGTTATAGACTTCAACAGCACCTTCGCAGACGCGATGGCAATTCTCTTCGCTGCTCACGTCGAGACAGAGATTCTCGACGCTGGGCACAGTGAGATACCATTCATAGATCGGCTTCTTGTCCACGGCGCGGATGTTGGTGAAACCCTTCTTAGTGAAGTGCAACGCGAGGTTGCCGCCAATGAAACCGCCCGCGCCAGTGATGACGATCAAGTCGTCTTTCTTTGTGGGCGGCGTCTTCTCAACAATACGTTTTGGTATATGCATGTTTGATAAATTGAGTTCAGTGAAGACGCAGACTGCCATGCTGCGGGCCTTCGGGCAATCCCCATTCAACTACGGCTCAGCTTCACAGAAACATTCCCGTAACCGCCCCGGTAGAACTACCAATTCGTGTGAACATCTGCGGCGCACCTTGCCATTCACGCCGCGTGAACCTATTGTCATCCGAACGAAACTTTCAGTGATATGAAACAACGCTTTATTTACGGACTGGTCACCACGGTGCTTGCCCTCAACCTACTCCTCGGCGCGCGCGTTTATTTCGCCACGGCAGCGGCAGCGGAAAAGGATTCGCCGTATCCGAATCTCGAATTGTTCTCGTTCGTGATGGAAAAAGTCCGCCGCGATTACGTGGACGGAACGAATCTCACCTATCAACAACTCGTGCATGGGGCATTGCGCGGCATGGTGGATACGCTTGATCCGCACAGCGAATTCCTTGATCCCGAACGCTACAAAGAACTCCAGAGCGATACGCAGGGACAATTCGGCGGCCTCGGCATCGTCATCCAAATTCGCGACAGTTACGTCACAGTCGTCACGCCCATCGAAGACACGCCCGGCTACCGCGCAGGAATTCTTGCAGGTGATCGCCTCATAAAGATTGACGGCAAGAGCGCGGAGAAAATGTCCGTTGAAGATGCGGTGAAACTTCTGCGCGGCGAACCTGACACCGACGTGACACTCACGATGCAACGCCCGACCTCCAAGGAAACGAAGGAATACAAACTCACGCGCGCCATCATCAAGGTGGACATGGCCAAAGACGTGAACGGTAAAAAGGAATTCCCGCTGCTCGACAACAAGATTGGTTACGTGCGCCTGACTCAATTCGGCGAACGCACCAGCATCGAACTAGATGCTGCATTGAAAAAGCTGAAGAGCGCAGGAATGCAATCGCTCATACTCGATCTGCGTGGCAACCCCGGCGGGTTGCTCGATCAAGCCGTCGAAGTCTGCGAACGTTTTCTTCCGCGCAATCAACTCGTCGTCAGCACCGAAGGCCGCAGCCCGACCAAGAACACCGAACGCAAAGTCACCGGGCGCAACGGCGAATTCCGCGACATGCCGATGGTTGTCCTCGTGAACTACGGCAGCGCCAGCGCGTCTGAAATCGTTTCCGGCTGCCTGCAAGACTGCGCCGCTCTCGGCAAATGCAAAGCCATCGTCATCGGTGAGAAAACATTTGGCAAAGGATCGGTGCAGGAAATCATGCCGTTGGAAGGCGGCTCTGCCTTGCGTCTCACCACTTCCAAATACTACACGCCCAGCCACAAGGTCATTCACGAACACGGCATCACACCGGACATCATCGTTCCCATGAGCGACGAAGAGGAACGCTTCGCCCGACTCAAAGTCACTCCCGGCGGAGCGGAATCTGTGGACGAAAAAGAACGCGACCTCGTCCGCACCGCCCGCGATCCCCAACTCGAACGCGCGATGGACGTGCTCAAAGGCATCACGCTTTTCGCCGACCGCGCTCCCGAATCCAGTGATAAAACCAAGTCCGGCAAGATCGCCTCGCGCTTGGATCGGAATTGATTCGCCGCCGTTTCCCCTTACCCTGCGCGCGTGTTATTGCTCGCGCTCGAAACTTCCTGTGATGAAACCAGTGCCGCCGTCGTGCGCGATGGCGTGGTTTGCTCCTCCGTGGTTTCGTCGCAAATCCAGATGCACGCTGAATATGGCGGAGTTGTTCCTGAACTCGCGGCGCGCGAACATCTGCGAAACTTTCTGCCCGTAGCGCAATCCGCACTGAGCCAAGCTGGCGTCACAGCCGCAGAACTGGAGGCCATCGCGGCCACGCAAGGGCCGGGCTTGCCCACCGCGCTGCTCGTTGGATTCAAAGCGGGGCAGGCGCTCGCGTTCGCGCTGCGAAAACCTTTCCTTGGCATCCATCATCACGAAGCGCATCTCTACTCGCCGTGGATTTCCGGCAATCCACCGCGCGCCGAGTTCGAGAAGTTTCAACCCAATGTCTCGCTCATCGTCAGCGGCGGACACACGATGCTCGTCCACGTTGAATCCGAATTAAAACATCGCGTCCTCGGTGGAACGATTGATGACGCCGCTGGTGAATGTTTTGACAAAGCCGGAAAACTCATGGGCCTGCCCTACCCCGCTGGCCCGGTGATAGATCGCCTCGCTGAAACGGGAAACCCGAAAGCGTTCGACTTCCCCCGCCCGTTGCTCAACGACACCAATGACGACTTCAGTTTCAGCGGTCTAAAAACTTCCATCCGTTATTTCCTGCGCGACCATCCGGCGTTGTTGGAGAACGATCAATCCCTCCGCGATCTCTGCGCCAGTGTGCAGGCCGCCATCGTGGATGTGTTGGTGAAGAAAAACCTGCGCGCGGCGAAACGTCTGAACGTAAAATGCGTGACGGCCTCCGGTGGCGTGACGTGCAATCGCGCCCTCCGCACCGAACTCACCCGCGCCTGCGAACGCAACCATCTCACGCTCCACCTTGCCGAACAATCCCTCTGCACCGACAACGCCGCGATGATCGGCATTCTCGCGGAACGAAAACTTTTAGCAGGACATGTCGCGGTGAGTTTGGACGAAGACATTCAGCCGGGTTGGGCATTGGCCTAATCGCGAGGCTAGAGTGTCGCTCGCGAGATGTGGCCGCGACCGAGGACGGGCGCACCCCGCAACTACGCTCCTCGCACCGCACAAACATGCTGCGATGTTTGCAGTTCAGGTAGTTGCTCAAACCGCTCGCATCGTCCAGAGTTCAACTGTGATTCACCCGTTTCATTTCGCTGAACATCGGCAATGGCTGTCGCGCGTTCGTTTCAAAAGATTTTGCTTGGTCGTAATCCTGGTATGGTTTGCCGCTGCTTTTCTTGATTCCGCTTTCGCTCAATCCTCCCGCCCCGGCATGGGCGCGACTCCTTATGCGGACGGTATGGGCACAGGTGTGACGTTTCGTGTCTGGTCGCCGAACGCCACGAACATCGCCCTGCGCGGTTCGTTCAATGGCTGGGGCAGCACGGCCATGACCGAGGAAGGCACATCGAATCTCTGGTCGGTGGATGTGCCGAACGTGGCAGCGGGCAGCCAATACAAGTATTTCATCAATAACACGCATTGGTGGAAAGACCCACGCAGTCGGCAGGTGACGACCAGCGGTTACAATAATTCCGGTGCAAATTCCATCGTGTATAATCCGTCTTCCTTCAACTGGCTTGGCGACACGCGGCTTTCGGTGAGTTCTTCCAACCTTGTCATCTACGAGATGCACATCGGTTCGTTCTACGATCCGACTCCAGGCTCGGGCGGGCCGGGAAAATTCACGAATGCCGTCGCAAAACTTGACCACCTCGCCGCACTCGGCATCAACGCCGTTGAATTGCTGCCCATCTCGGAGTTCCCCACGGACAACAGTTGGGGCTACAACCCGGCGGATATTTTCGCCGTGGAGAACAATGCATACGGCGGGCCGGATGGGTTGAAAATGTTTGTTCGCGAAGCGCACACGCGGGGCATTCGTGTATTGCTCGATGTGGTTCACAATCACTACGGCCCAAGTGATCTTGAGCTTTACGGCTTCGATGTCGGTTCAGCGAGCCGCTTTTATTTTTACACGAACGCGGGCATCTGTTGCACGCCGTGGGGTGACCGACCCAACTATGCGAACTCAAATGTGCGTTCGTTCATCAGTGACAATTTCAAGATGTGGCTCGACGAATATCATGTGGATGGATTTCGTTGGGACGCCGTGGGCGCGATGCGGCGATACGATGCAGGGAACAACAATTATATATCCATCCCCGAAGCCGACACGCTGATCCAATCCATCAACTCCACGGTCATTTACAGTAATGCCATCAGCATCGCGGAGGACGACTCGTCTGGGATGGGATTCGATGGCGAATGGGCGCACGGATTCGGTGGCGCGCTGATCAACGAGATCGTGAAGACCACCGACGTGAGCCGCGATATGAATGCGTTGTCCGGCGCGATGAGCGGATCAGGCTTCTTCCGCGTGTTATTCGCGGAGACACACGATCTTGTCGGCGATCTCAACGGAGCTGGCAATCAACGCCTACCCAAGCGGATTGATCCCGGAAATCCCGGCAGCTATAACGCGCGCAAACGCTCCATGCTCGCCGCCGCCGCCATGCTGACGTCGCCGGGCATCCCGATGCTTTTCATGGGACAGGAGATGTTGGAGGATGCGCAGTTCAGCTCCTCGTATCCGCTCGATTGGACTCATGCCGCGACGTATTCCGCTGTGACGAATTTTTTCCGCGACATGATTTATCTGCGTCGCAATCTCGACGGTGTCAGTGCTGGCCTCACAGGGCCAAGTATGACGTGGCATGTTCAACGCAACGATGCGCCGTGGAAGTTGCTCGCGTTCCATCGCTACGGCGCGACTGCCAACGATCAAGTGATGGTCATCATGAATTTCACCAGCAACACGATCCCGAACTACGTCATCAACACCTGGCCAGCAAGCGGTGCTTGGTACGTGAACCTCAACTCCGATTGGACACGATACGGCAGCGACTTTGGAAACTATGGTAGCTCTGTGGTCAACGTCACTGGCAGCAGCGGAGGATTTGCCATCGGGCCTTACAGTGTTTTGGTTCTCACGCGTCAGGCGTTGCCCAATCTTGATTCCGATGGCGATGGATTACTCAATGGCTGGGAGCAAACTTATTTCGGCAATCCACTGAACGGGGCTGCGACTGCCGACAACGATGGCGATGGCGCGAACAATCTTCACGAACAAGCTGCCAACACGTTGCCGAACTCCGCCGCCTCTGCGCTCAGGTTCACCGACATCCAGCGAACGGGTGCGAACGTCTCATTGCAGTGGACGGGTGGGCAATCCGTCAAGCAACTCATCCAACAAGCGGCAAGTCTGAGCGGGCCGTGGACAGCGATCTTCACAAACAACGCACCTACTGCCATCACTAATTCGCTGACGGTTTCCAACGTGGTGAGTTCGCCTCGATACTATCGGGTTCAGATCGCGCCGTGATTGAAGTTGCTAGGTCAAAAAAACTGGGGGTTGGTGCGAGCCAACCCCCAGAAACCAAACCCAGTAGAGAAGAGCATCAGGCTTTCACCCGATACATACTAGCGGAATCAAGGATGGACTTTCGTTCACGCGCTGAGGCGTGACCGGTGAGAAATACAGCGCCGCCTCTTTTGGAGTTGAACGTTGCATTTTCATGCGGTTGGAAAAGCAGGCGACATACCATCGCTGTTCTGCACGGAAAATCGCAGAGTTGATGTGAAGTGTTGTCTCGTTGGCGGACAACGTTGTCCTTCGCTGACGAATTCTGCTCCCGGATTTCCCCCGGTCATCTACCGGGGAAGCGTTCCAGTTTTGGATGCTCATTCACGCGATCGTCCAACAAAAAATTAACCTGGCCGCGCGCGACGGTGAATTTTGTTTTGCTGGAATAGGCGGCGGCTTCGAGCGTTTCCCACGGCGTCAGATTCCACCCTGCGAATGTGTGGCGATAGAAATGCCAGCTCTCTTTCGTGCGGGGAAACGGCCAGAGCGTGGGGCTGATCTTCTTTTTTGTTACGGCAAGGAACTGCGTCCAGTCGCGATCAATCATCACGAGATGCGGCAATGGTTTCCCCGCCTTGAGTTTCTCTGCTGTCTTCTCGTTCCGAATCTTGATGTCCAAGTCCAGCACGTCTTCACACGAGTAAAGCAGGAGAAACGCGCCTCGGTTCGTGATGCGCAACGGAGATTGATTCGTGAGAGCAATCACGGCGTCGAGCATCGTGGGTTTTGCATTGGTCAAGACGACGTTGACGCGGCGGAAGAAGTAAAGTTCGTCTGTTGCACCCGGCATGAAAATGAATGCCTTCACTGCGGAGTTAGATTGGAATCGCGCGAGCAGCACTTCGGCGCAATTGGTTTGGTTGAGGACGTTGATGTTCGTGCCCAGCGGCATGGTTGCGAGTGCAGCAGGCCAAGAAGTTTCGTCTGCGAAGGCGGTGGTGCAAGCTAACAAGAGTGCGAAGATCAAGCGTCGGAACGCCGCGTTCACGCGGCAGAAATCGAGACGCGTCCGTCCGCTGCCGGATAAATCCGGCGTTCCGGAGACTCTGTTGAGATGCAGACTGCGGATCATGGGTTCAAAAGGAAAGTTGTGCGACGCGTTCTTGGATCTGTGCGAGCCAGCGTTCGTAAAAGCTTAACAGCCGCCAGATGTTCAACAGCCGATCCGTTTGCGCCGATGTGTGCGATTGCCAGCTTGCATCGAGCGTCTTCAATTCTTCCAGCAAAGTCTCTCGGCGTGGTGAAATCTTGCGGCTCAGTTCGTTGAGTTGTTCAACGCGTTCCATGCCGCGCTCGAAGAGTTGCACCTGGATCAATGGCGATGTGGCTTTGGCTTTCTCAGCAAGAAATGCGTCCACGTCGCGGAACTGTTTGCCGACGGCGAAGAACAAGTCCATCAGATCGTTCGGGATGTCGGTGAGGTCGGAAGGTTTTGCGCCGAGTTCAAGTTCGAGTAGATGCCGGATGCGGCTGCGCGGTTCGCGGAGGCATTGATAGGCGGCGTTGAGTTCGGTGTAGCGTCGGTTTGCTTCGAACTTGTGGCTTTCGGACGCGTTGTGAGTGCGGTCAGGGTGAATTTCGGAAGAGAGTGCAAAAAAATTTGTCTTAAGGGAGTCCGCATCAAGCCACGGACGGCGCGGCTCGTTGAGCAGTGCAAAATAATCCGTCATCACGCGCTGAAGCTCTCGCCACAGGAGCAACTCGTGGCGGCGTTGGGATTCTTAACTTTGAAACCGCCGTCCTGCAACGCATCCACGTAATCCAACTCGCTACCCGTGACGTAGAGCGCGCTCTTGGGATCCACGACCACTTTGACGCCAGCGGACTCGACGAGAAAATCTCGATTCGCCGGGCCGTCCTGCAAATCCATCTTGTATTGGAGACCGGAGCAGCCGCCGCCCATGACGGCCACGCGCAAAACACCTGCCGGACGACCTTGCTTGGTCAACAGCGCGCCGACTTTCTTGCCCGCGTTGTCCGTGAGCTTGATGAGGCGTTCGTCTCCAGTGCGGAAAGCGGGTGCGGTGGTTTGGGTTTGTATTGGGCGTGCGATCATCGTGGCGGAATCAAAGTAGTCGTTCGCTTCGGCATCGTCAACGCGTTCGGCGACCCGAAGTGTGACCGTGGCCCTCAAGAGTGAGTTCAGGATGAAAATTTTAGGCCCTCAAAGCGTTGCTCTCCAAGTGAAGGCTTTTTAGCATGGTGCGTCATGATAGCGAATCTGTAATCAGCCTAATGAAAAACAAATCGCAACCCGCATCGCCCAGACCTCCGCTCTCTCGCCGCAAACGCTTTCTGTTTGGTGCGGTGATGATCTGTCTGCCGTTTGTTCTGTTGCTCGCTGTCGAGGGCGTGCTGCGCTTGTTCGGTTATGGCGGTAACGCCTCGGTTTTCAGAAAAGCTGGCCCTGTGTCTGGTGGCTCGTTGGTCATCACTGATCAGGATGGCGCCATCTCCTACTTCTTCGCCAACCGCGACCGGCCCGGTTACAACGATCAATATCAATTCACGGAACCCAAAGCCTCGAACACATTTCGCATTTTTACCGTTGGCGAATCTGCGATGAAAGGTTTTCCGCAGCCGCGCAATCTCGCTTCGACTTCCTTTCTGCAAGCGATGCTTCAAGACGCCTGGCCGCAACGAAACGTCGAAGTCATCAACCTCGGCACCACCGCCGTCGCGAGCTATCCCGTTCTCGGCATGATGACTGAGGCGTTGGATTACGCACCTGATCTTGTCGTCATCTACACCGGGCACAATGAATTTTTTGGCACTTACGGCGTGGCCTCGATTGGTCGCGCTGGCGGCAAGCCGTGGATGCTGGGCGTGACGCGCTTTGTTCACTCGCTCGCCATCGTCCAAGCGTGGACCAAACTCACCGCGTCCAAAACTCCCGAAGGCAACATCACGCTCATGGAACGCATGGTCGGGCGCGCGTATGTTGCGCCGGACGATTGGAGTCGCGCTGCTGCCGCTAACAATCTTTATCATAACGTCCACGAGATGCTCCGTCGTTGTCAGGCGCATGGCGTGCCCGTGTTGATTTGCACTCAACCCTCAAACGAACGCGACCTCGCACCCATCGGCCAGGAAAAGCCGGGCGATGCTTCTGCCCGCGCGCAATTTCAACTCGCGCAATCGCTCTACGCCTCCAATCAATTCCCCGAAGCGCTCGCCGCCTTTCAGAAAGCGCGCGATCTCGACACGATGCCGTGGCGTGCGACTTCCGCCGCGAACGACTCCATCCGCCGCGCCGCACAGGAACTCAACGCCATTGTCTGCGATGTGGAGGCTGCGTTCCACACGAACAGTCCCGGCGGCAGCATCGGCTGGGAATTGATGGATGATCATGTGCATCCGACGTTGCGCGGTCAGGCATTGATCGCCGAAGCCATCGTGCAAAGTCTGGCACGCATGACGGGAGCGGCTTCGCTTTCAGCGGAAGCCCGCGCACGCATCGGCGATTGGCAAAGCTATGCAGTGCGTTTGGGAGACAATAAATATGATCGCTACGCCGTGGCTCACATGATGCGCGTGATCTTTGGTGTTCCATTCATGCGCGAGACAAATCCTGACGCGTATCAGAATTTTGATCGCATGGCTTCTGAACTTGAAAAAGCCGAGCCGCCGGAGATTCAGGAATTGATGCGTGAGTACCAAACCGTTCGTCCCCACGCGGGCGGCAAGCGCCCCATCACCGGCATGGTGGCGCGACAATTCATGCGCGAGAAACGCTACGAGGAGGCGTTGAAGTATTATCAGATCGCGCAGAAGTCCGTGCCGGAATACACATCGTGGCACATGGAGTTCGTCTATTTCACTCTGGCCTGTCGCGAGAAGCTCGCGGGGAAATTATCCGAGGAGGAACGCAAGCTGGCGTTGAGCGAGATCGAGCAGGGGAAGTTTCTTTTGCAACGAGGTTTCTCGCAGACTGGATTCACGGAGCGTTACACAGGGCGATTGCATCAATTGCGCGGCGAGTTTGCTGAGGCGATTCCATTTCTGAACGCCAGTCGAGAAAAGCTCACTGGGTTCGAGTTGGTGGCGGCAGATCAGGCGTTGTTCACGTCGTTCGTGGAGACGGGTCGCCAAGCAGATGCCAGAATGCTTGCCGAGAATGGTGTCGCCAAGAGCGGACAATACGCAGGCTACTACAAACAGATGTTGGAGATACTGGATCAGAAAAAAGCGGGGAAGGTAGAACAGAAATGAAACGGCGCTGACGTCTGTTCCCGGAACGCCGCCTTCAGGCGGCAGCAACGTGGCAATTCATGCTGCTGCCGCGTAAACGCGACGTTCCACTCTGGCCTTGCCTGTCGGCCACGGCGGGAGAGCTTTCGATAGGTTGACCGATTTCATTCGACCAAAGTTCTTTGCCGTCTTTCACCGGCTTGCTTCCGAGCGCAGGAATTTCACCACGGCTTCGGTGCGGGAGTGGACGTGGAGTTTTTCGTACACCGTCCGCACATAGCTGCGCACGGTATCAATGCTGATCTTCATGCGGTCGGCGATCTCCTTGTAGGCGTAACCATTCGCGAGTTGTTCCAGAAATTCACGTTCGCCCGGTGTGAGGCGGGACATCTGTGGGTCAGCCGGATTCTTGGCGGGTGCATTGAAGAATTGAACCATGCGCCGCGCAAGTTGAGGTGTCATGGGTGAGCCGCCGGTGTTCACTTCGTGAATGGCTTCGAGCAATCGCGCTGATGCGGTGCGCTTGAGCAGATAACCGCTCGCACCCGCTTTGA
The DNA here is from genome assembly GCA_031423875.1 of Verrucomicrobiota bacterium. Classification (GTDB taxonomy): domain Bacteria; phylum Verrucomicrobiota; class Verrucomicrobiia; order Limisphaerales; family JADLHS01; genus JADLHS01. Next base: position 10,254 of record JANPGI010000509.1, read on the forward strand.
AGGAGTTGAACAACGAATCGCTATCCTCGTACACCGTGAGCATCAAGACCTGCAACTTGGGTAGCGCGGTCTTGAGTTGGCGCACACATTCCACGCCGTTCATGCCGGGGAGGTTGATGTCCATCAGCACCACGTCGGGGACTTTGGTGGGGATTTCTTTGACGGCGGTTTCGGCGTCGGGATATTCGCCAAGCAGTTTGAGGGTGGGCGCGCGACGGATGAGTGCCGCGAGGCTGGAGCGGATACCCTCGTTGTCATCCACGATTGAAACTTTGATTTGCATTTGTGTGTCCAGGCTTGCGCTCACGCTTTATTGAATCGCAGACGTCCGAGCGATTCTCAACCGCATGATGATGCGGCGCAACTTGCCACCGTCCCGGAGCGCGGCTGTGTCCCGCAAAGCGGGACCAGCCGCAGCAGCGTGACAACACAGGATACATGGAATACGTCCTGTGCCTCGGTCTTTCCAAGTTGCTGCGGCTGGTCGAGGACGACACAGCCGCGCTCCTCAAACTTCGCAAGCGGCGGCAGCGGCAAGATGCGTCCAGCGGCGTAGTAGAGCGGATTCATCTTTTCTTCAAATTGCTCGCGGGCAAAACAGTCACTTGCAAGGTCACTGTCGTGCCTTTGGGCGTGCTGTCCACGGTCAGCTTTCCGCCCATAGATTCCGCGCGCCGGTGCATGTTCGTCAGACCATTGCGCTTGGTATCGCTGGCAGCCCGGTTGGAGGCAAAGCCGTTGCCGTCGTCTTGCACGATGAATTCCAAAACATTCGCCGTAGCTTTGGCGTGGACGTGAACTTCCCGCGCACCAGAATGTTTCAGCACGTTGGTCAACGCTTCCTTCACGACGAGAAAAATGTTGTGTCGCATCTCCGGCGGCAACGGCATGGCGGGCAGATCGTGCGGGAGATTGAGGCGACAGCGTGTGCCGTTGCCCTCGAAGAGTTCATTGGAGAAATGCGCGATGTATTCGACGAGGCTCTGCAATGAATCACTGCCGGGGCGGACGGCCCAGACGATTTCTTCCAACGCTTGCACGGTTTGCGCGGCGGTCTGCGAAATCTTTTGCGCGTGCGCCTGCACTTGTTGAGGCGATTGATTCTCCGCGTGCAGCAGATCGCTCAACAGCGCGATCCTCGTGAGCGACGAGCCGAGATCGTCGTGCAAATCCTGGGCGATGCGTGCGCGTTCCCGTTCCAGCGCGCGTTCCTGATCGGCGAGGCGAAGGCGTTGTTGGTATTTTCTTTTTTCAACCAGACGCACACTCGCACCGACAGTTCCCAGCAAAGCCGAGGCGCAGCCCACCGTGAACCACCACGTTTGCCAAAACCGCACCACCACGAAGTCGTTGAAGGACGTCGCGATGGCCATGTCGCTAAAAATCCAGCCATTGCCGCCATCATCCGACCTTGGCTCCTGCCCCGGTTTGGGACTGCCTGCATGGCGCAACCTGACTTGATCAAACGCGGCGTTGGCTTTGAACTTTGTGACCAGAGTGGACGGCTGATTATCCTCATTTGCGCCGTGCGTGAGATTGGGACTGAGCCAGACGGTGACAAGGTCGTCGGCATCAGGAAGGAATTGAACCTTGAACACGATGGTGCGTTCCTGGTTGTGGCGCACCACTTCATAGGGTTTGAAAAGTCCAAGACCTGCGGCTTCAGGTTGGGAAGATGCCAGGTTGTATTCACCAAAGACCTTGTTTGACGGGCCGATGTCAGACACGTAACTAGCCGAGTAGCCCCAGGATTCAAGCGCGTTGCCGACCGCTAGCCGGGGTTCGTCACCCTGATAGAGTTGAAAGAGGGCGTAATAATCTTCTGATGCACCATCTGAAAGCGGGTCCACGCGGAACTTGAAGTAGAGAGTGTCAGTGGCCTTATCGTCCCGGAAAATTTTACCGCCGAGCAGGTCACTTCCCGTCGGCGTATTGTGGATGACACGCGCATCAGGATCGCTCCATAAAATCACGGCAGACGCAGATTGCGCAAGCGCGAGCCAGAGGAAAACGACAAAACTCGCGCGAGTGCGGCGGGAATTCTGGACGCGTTCGTGACAGGGCATGGCCGAAGTATTCGACGAACACGCTTTGGAAGCAAGCCAGCGAAAGTTTGAACTCCAACCTTCACCGCAGCGCGTCACCCGTGAAGGCGCGAGGCAACAGCTTCGCCACAGTGTAACGGTGAACCTTCTTCAACGCTTGGCTATCTGCCACGAACACATCAGCGTTGGGCGCGTACTCGGCGAGTAATTGTCGGCACGCGCCGCAAGGCGTCGCGCCACCGGGAGCTTTTGCCACGACCGCCACCGCCACGAAATCGTTTTGCCCATCCGTCAATGCCTTGAACAATGCCACGCGCTCTGCACAACACGTCAGCCCGTAGCTCGCGCTCTCGACGTTCGCGCCGGTGATGATCTCCCCGGTGCGCGTAAGCAGCGCGGCACCGACGAGAAATTTCGAGTAAGGCGCCACGGCAAGTTGCCGAGCCTGCGCTGCTGCCTGGATGAGTTGTTCAATGTTGATTTTGGCCATAAAGAGTCGCAAAAGTTTTCAATAATCGCGCACCTACGTTTTTCACGCGCTCGGCTGTGTCGAGAACTTCTTCGTGCGAGAGTGGTGACCTGCTGATGCCTGCCGCGAGATTGGTGATGCAGGAAATGGCCGCCACGCGCAGACCGCATTGCCGAGCCACGATAGTTTCCGGCACGGTGCTCATGCCGACGGCATCCGCGCCAAGGCGGGCGAAGGCTTTTATCTCGGCGGGGGTTTCGTAACTCGGCCCACTCACGGCGAGATACACGCCACGACGAAGTTTCGTTTTGGTTTGTTTGGCAGCGAGCATCAGGGTCGCGCTCAATGTCGGATCGTACGCTTGCGACAAATCCACGAAACGAGGCAGTCCAGGCAGTGCCGGGCCGCGCAACGGATTTGCCCCCATCAAGTTGATGTGATCGGTGAGCAACATGAAGTCGCCAGCATGGAATTTTCTGTTGATGCCGCCTGCTGCGTTCGTGAGCAATAGGTCTTTCACGCCACACGCGGCAAGAGTCCGCACCGCGAACGTGACCTGCTCCATCGAGTGGCCTTCGTAATAATGCGCGCGTCCGCTCAGAAAGATGACAGGCGTCCCACCGAGTTTTCCGACAAGCAATTCCCCGCCGTGTCCTGCGACAGTGGTTTTGGGGAACCCAGGAATTTTGGAATAAGCCAGCCGCGCGTCCAGATCGAGATCGCGCAAGACGTGATTGAAGCCGCTTCCCAACACAAGCGCGAGCGTGGGGCGCGAGCGGGAAAGTTTCTGGATGCAGGCAACGGCGTTCTTCACGGGCGGATTAAGCCATAAATCCCTTGGCGAATAAACACTGAATAAAAAACTCGCCGGTGAGTGGCTCAAACAATCCGGCAGCGCGGATAGTCATTACATTCCGGCGAAGTCATCACGGACGGGACGCTGAACGAAACAAGCGTGTCCGAGAATCATGAGAGGTGTCCCCCTTTTTGATGACATGCTGAAACTCCTGCTATCGCTTGAGACCGCAGTTAAAACTGCTCACAACTCCACCGTCTTCTGCGTGCGGAGGAAATGCAGCCAGCATTTGGTGACGGGCTGTTTGTGGATTCGCTCCAAGGCTTCCGCGTAAATCCGCAATTGTGGCTCGTATTGTTTTAACTTGTCGCCCAACTCATCGGCTCGCACGTCGTCCGTCTTGAAATCCAGCAGCCACATCTCGTCCTGCAACAACACCACGAGGTCCGCCACGCCTTGCACCACCACGAAATCACCCGCTCCGCCGCGAAGTTCAGCCGACTCCACTTTCAACAACCGGTTCATCTCGCCCACTTCCATCCGCATGGTGAACGGCAACTCGCGCCGGACGTTCGCCGCCTGCGAACGTATCTCCTGCCCCACCGACGACGCCCAAAACTGCGCGAGTGAGTTCATATCCAGCACATCAGCCTCAGTCCGCGACAACACACGCTCGATGACGAGGCGTTCGACTTCGCGCGCAAGTGATTCGACACTGCCAACGCTGTCCAGCGCGACGTGCTGAAGAAACGCGTGATGCGCCGTGCCGATCTCTGCGGCGGACAACTTGCCTCCATGTGCAACGCTGCCACGCGTTTTGGATTTTAACCGCGCGGCTTTCGGCTGAAACCGTTTCTCCACTTCATCGCTCAACTCATCCGTAACCAATCGTCGTAACGCGGTGACCGATGTCTTGGCGGCGAAACTCGTCGCTGAGTTGAGCGGATAATTCCACGCGACACGCGTCGAGGTTTCCGCAGAGAGAATGGCGGGCGGATTCGTTCTGATGTCGTCGTCTGCCGATGTCGCGCAGAGCAGTCGCGCGTCGTTCTCCGAGTAGATCGTCCAACGCATGAGCGGGTTCGCTCCGGCGCGATCACCCTGCCAGTGCTCAAACGTCGTGACGCACGGCAACCAGAGTTGCAACCACGCGAAATAGGTTTTCGCACCGAGCAGTTTGTCAGGCGTGATCGGTTCGCCATCTCCGCCCGCGTGCCAAGTCTCGATGACTTTTGTGGTCGTGTTGGCGGAAAGAATGAGGCGGTCGCGAGCGCGTGTCAGTGCGACGTAAAGCAACCGCATCTCCTCGCCCAGCGAATCGCGACGCTGACGCTGCTTCGCCATCCAATACGGCAGACTCGCATAATGTCCGTTGCTCTTCGGCGGCACGACGAGCGGACAAACACCCAGCGCGGCATCCAGCAAAACGTCGCCGGACAGGTCTTGGAAATTAAACGACTTGGACAAATCCGGCAGCGCGACGACTGGAAACTCCAGCCCCTTGCTTTTGTGGATGCTCATCAAGCGCACAGAGTTCGTGCTGGCGGGCGGCGCGGATTCTTCCTCGGCGTCGGCGTCGCGCTGCGTCTGCACGAAATCCAGAAAGCGCATCAAACCCTGACGCTGATGCGGATCAAACTGACGCGTGAGATTCAGCAGGCGGGTCACATTCGCGCGCCGCTCCTGACCGCGCGGCATCGCGAGCAGCATCGCCTCGTAGTGCGAATCGGTCAGCACGGTTTCCAAACAATCCGAGATCGCGCCGAGCCGCGAGAGATTGCGCCACGCTTCAAACGCCGTGTGAAACGATTTCAGCTTGGGTAGCGTTGCCTGAGCGATTACGGCGGCACCTGCTTCCCTCTCCCCTTCGGAAGGGGAGAGGGATTGAGGGTGAGGGGAAAGACCTGGTAGTCGCGAGGGATCAAGAATTGTTTTTGGGTTTGTTTCTTGAAGCTTTGACACCGTTCTCGTTATCGCGGTTTGACCCCTCACCCCGGCCCTCTCCCCTTCCGAAGGGGCGAGGGAGAATCCTACGCC
>JANPGI010000510.1:0-1941 GCA_031423875.1 Verrucomicrobiota bacterium
GGAGATTCCGGCGGTGGCGATTTCTAAAATCGGATCCAAAGATTTTACGGCGGTGAAAATCATTGGTTTCGGATTCAGTCGATGATCCCCGCAGATCAGAGAATCTTTGTCGGGACGCGGTCACCGGAAGTTTGAAACGAGTTCAAATTTGCCAACTCAGCTTGAGTCGTATAAGTGAGACTTTGAACTTAAACCGTTCGTAGAAAAAATGGAGCGAGCGAAGGGATTCGAACCCTCGACACTCACGTTGGCAACGTGATGCTCTACCAGGCTGAGCTACGCTCGCTTCCGTCCCGTAGTGCGACGAATCTAGGCAAAAGACCCCCGATTGCAAGTTCTCTTTTTTGGTTTTTGTGAAAATTATTCAAAGTCGTAAATCACGGCTTTTTTGCAATTGGGCTTGAAGGATTTTTCAACAAATTCCAGATGCAGTGGATGAACCTGGTAGTCGTCCTGCGCTTTCTTGGTTGGGAAGATCAGGTTTAACGCGACTTGGTAGGATTGGTCCACGACGGGTCGGTGACTGCCGACCATCTTTCCGATGTGAAAGCTCAGTACGCCGGGGATTGGCGCCAGATATTTCTTTGCCCCGGCGATCAAATCATCGGCGGATTTGGGATTGGCGGGATCGGTCCAAAAAATGACAACGTGTGAAAACATGGCGCGAGTTGTGCCCGATTCAGCAAGGCAGTGCAATCTTCGTTTTGGTTCCGGTTGTGCGGGAAAAATTGCGACCGACTTCTTCCGAGCGTCGCGGAGATGCGGCGCAATTATTTCCGGACAAATCCGCTCGCCATGGTTTGCCCACACGCTTAAATCGGAACGTGCCTCTCGCCACCTTCCTTCACCTGCCGAAATCTCCGCAACCGCGCGCAGTGACGCTGCAGCTTGCCGAGCGTCAGGTAGCGTTGATCTTCGTGCGGAACCCGCGAGCCCGTCGTTACATCCTTCGCATCAGGTCCGACGGGGTGGCCCGCGTCACGGTGCCGCGAGGCGGTTCCCTCGAGTTCGCGTTCGAATTCGCGCAGCGCCAAACTGCGTGGATCGAAAGGCAGTTGCTAAAGCCGCTCCCGAACGTCCCCGAAACCGTGTGGCAACATGGAACTGAAATCCTGTTCCGCGGCGGGCGAGTGACGTTGACGGCCGCCCCGGCTGGCGATTTGGTTCAGTTTGCCGATCAAGTTGTGGTGACGAAGGGGCGTGCCGTTCGGAGCGCGGTGGAACGGCAGTTGGCGAGACTCGCCGTCGCCGAGTTGCCAGCACGCACGCGCGAACTGGCGGCAATGCACGGCGTGGCCATCGGCAGGGTGACAATACGAAATCAGCGTTCGCGTTGGGGTTCCTGTTCCGTGCGAGGGGCGATCTCTCTCAACTGGCGCCTTATCCAAACGCCGCCCTCGGTGAGGGATTACATCATTCTCCACGAATTAATGCACACGCGGGAAATGAACCACTCGGGACGTTTCTGGGCGCAGGTGGAGCTGGTGTGCCCGGAGTGGCGTGAAGCCGAGCGGTGGCTGCGAAAGCACGGAAACTTGCTGCGAGCGTAAATGGAAGCCGCTGACCGACGGAGTGGGTTCGGTGGGGCGGCTAAATTACGGCGCGACGATCGCGCGGTAGAAGCGGATGGGATAGTTGCTCGCGCTGGTATCGAAGAAGTTGATCAACCCGGCCGCGGCGGTGTTGGTGCTGATCGACGCCCACGCGGTGAGATTGGTGGAGGCTTGAATCAAGTAGGGTCGTTGATTGCCGCCGGTGACGGTGAACTGCGCCTGACCGTTGGGCGAACGCAGCACTGAGCCAAGTCGGGCGGGCAGGGCAGTGCTGATGTGAATGCTGCCTGGCGTCAAGGTCACGGGTTGGATGGGCTGGCCGTTGATATCGGATAAAATCGCGTCAATTTTTCCTGAGCTAAACACCTTCAAAGCCTCTCTACCGTTT
>JANPGI010000511.1:0-3916 GCA_031423875.1 Verrucomicrobiota bacterium
GATGAGCAGGTCGGGACGATGTTGTTCCTGGATGTCTAGGGCACGGGCAAGCGTGATGTCCCCATAGAGATGTCGCTCATGAAATTCATCGAAGACGACGGCGGAGATGCCCGTGAGTTTATCGTCTTGAATCAGTTGCCGGAGCAAGATGCCTTCGGTCTCGAATTTGATTTTAGTGGCGACGCTGACGCAATTCTCGAAGCGCACCTGATAACCAACCTCACGACCAAGCTGCACGCCGAGTTCGCTGGCAACGCGAGACGCAAGCATCCGAGCGGCGAGACGGCGCGGTTGGAGCACGACGCATTGCCCGCTGCCGAGCAACCCGTGTTTGAGGAGCATCTGTGGGACTTGCGTGGACTTGCCGGAGCCGGTGGGCGCTTGCAGCACGAGGCGCTTCGTCGCCTTGAGTGAGGCGATGATGTCGTTTTCGATTTCGTAGATGGGCAGACGGTCAGCCATGTGCGGGAGATTTAATACGGAAAGACTGGGCAAATGGCGAAGTAAAACCCGGACTGCGCGAGCAAACTTTTACTACTAAATCGCCAACGCTTTTCACTGGCATGGCAGATTAAGGCCGATAGCATTGCAACATTCGGCGGCGCAGCGGCCCGGCAAAATTTGAAGAATCAAACGCGCAGCACTGTTGCCAGGCGCAGCCCGTCCAGTGGTTTATTCCCGGAGATGAACCTCGCATGAAAAAAACTAAATCTACTTCAAAGGGGCTGGCCGCGTTGCGCCGCGCGGCGGAGAAACGGTTGAAAGCAAAACCCGCGATCTCCCAACCCTCTGCCACAGCCAACCTGCGTCGCGTCCAGCACGAACTGGAAGTTCACCAGATCGAACTGGAAATGCAGAATGAAGAACTCCGTGCGGCGCAGGTGTCGATCGAAGCAGCACTCGAACGCTACACCGATTTTTTTGAGTTTGCGCCCGTGGGTTATTTCAACCTGAGCGCGGGCGGCGTCATCCGGCTTGTGAATTTGACCGGCGCAAAACTTGTGGGCGTCGCACGCTCCCGATTGTTGAACCGAAACTTTAGTTCGCTTGTAGCCGAGTCCGACCGGCGGGGTTTCGGGGAATTTCTTGCGCGGGTTTTTGCCACCAAACTCCAGCAGGACTATGATTTGGCGCTGGTAGCAATGGAAGGATCAACCCTGTTTGTTCACCTCCAAGCGACCGCCTCTGCCTGCGGTCCGGATTGTCGTGTGGTGGTGCTGGACCAGACCGAACGCAAGTGCGCCGAGGTGGCTTTGCGCCGTAACCTCTCATTGTTACAAGCTGTCACCGAGGGCACGAGCGACGCGATCTTTGCCAAGGATCGCTCCGGCCGCTACTGCATGATTAATTCTGCCGGGGCGAAATTTCTCGGGTTAAGTCCTGAATCGGTCATTGGCAAAACTGACACCGCCTTGTTTGGTGCAGAAACTGCCCGGACCATTTGGGCGGGCGACTTGAGCGTCATCGAAACGGGGCAGATTCATCAATTCGAGGAACAGGTCACCGTGGCGGGTGACACGCGGACTTATCTATCCTCCAAAGCACCCTGGCGCGACACCCAGGGCAACGTCATTGGGTTGGTTGGAATTTCACATGACATCACGGCACGGATCGAACGGCAAAATTCCCTCCGCGAGAGCGAAGAACGTTTTCGCGCCGTATTCGAGAAGGCGGCGGTGGGAATTTGCTTGGTCGGCAAGGATTTTTGCTTCAAGCGGGTCAACCCCCGTTTTTGCGAAATTTTGGGGTATGTCGAATCTGAATTGATCAACTCTGGGAATTGCGTCGACACCACGCACCCTGATGACAGAGCGGGCGACGCTCGCGCCGTGGAACAACTCCAACGTGGAGCCGCCAGCATCACCCTGGAAAAACGCTACCTGCGCAAAGATCGGCGGGTGGTCTGGGCGTGCCTCACTCTCTCAGCCTTGCGCGCCGCCAGTGGCGAAGTGCAGCAATTTATCGGCATCGTTGAGGACATCACCGAGCGCAAGCGCACGGAGGAGGCCATTCGGGAGAGTGAGCAGCAACAACGCAAGCTTGCCGAGCAATTGGAACGGGAACGCGCCCGCTTGGTAGCTGCACAAGTCGTAGCCAAAGTGGGCAGTTGGGAAACGGACCTGGCGATTGGAACCGTTAACTGGTCCGAGGAAACCTATCGCATTTTTGCAACGGACCCCGGCACATTTCAACCGACTCACCAAGGCTTTCTGGAATTGGTGCATCCCGAGGATCGCGTGGCGGTGGATCAGGCTTTTATCCGATCATTCGACAAGCGTTATCCCTGCGCGATTGAGCATCGGGTGTTGCAGCCAGAGGGTGAAATCAAATTCGTCGAAGAGCGGTGGCAGGTATTTCATGACGCCGAGGGAAAACCGATTCGCGCCATCGGCACCTGTCAGGACATCACCGAACGCAAGCACGTTGAAAAACAGTTGCGCGCCCTCACCGCCCGCTTGCAATCGCTCCGCGAAGAGGAACGCATCCGCATCTCCCGCGAGATTCACGATGAACTCGGCCAGAAACTCACCGGACTGAAGATGGATTTGCACTGGCTGGAAAGCCGGTTGCCCCAGATCAGCGACGAAAAGTTGCGCCCGGCGATGGAAGAAAAACTCATCACGGCCAGCACGACCGCTGACGAAACCATGATCACCGTGCAACGTATCGCGGCAGAGTTGCGTCCGGCCATGTTGGATAGTCTGGGTTTGATTTCCACCTTGCGCTACGAGGCCAAACAATTTGAAGGACGCACGGGCATTCCGGTGATTCTGAATCTGCCAGCGGACTTGGTGACTCTGGACGATAAGGTCGCCACCACGACCTACCGAGTTTTTCAGGAGGTGCTCACCAATGTGGCTCGCCATGCCCAAGCTACGAAGGTTCAGGCGGCATTGGAAATATCCGCCGGAAAACTGCGGCTGAGCGTCGAGGATAATGGCATCGGGGTTTCGCCGGAGGATCTGTTGAACCCCAAGTCACTCGGATTGCTGGGGATGAAAGAACGCGCCGCGATGGTCAACGGCAGCGTGCGTGTGGAAGGCGCGCCCGGACAAGGAACGATTGTGCGGCTGGAGATTTCCGTTGAAAACCCGGTGGCAAGCGATAAACAATCCCCAAGTTGACGGTTGGCTTTCGTGGAGCGCGAGCGGTCCCCGCTCGCAGCGCGTGGTAGATAAAAGCCGCAGGAAAACTGGAAGCCTCTCAAGATGCGTTAACCCTGCGGGCGAGGGACCGCCCGCGCTCCGGAGCAGTCGGGAAAAAGGTCTGACATGGCAACTAAAAAAAAATCTTCAAAAAGTTTGCCGCTACAAACGAAGCCGCCAGCTACCCCGGAGTCATTGCGCGTGTTGGTGGCGGATGATCACGACATCGTTCATCACGGGTTGAAGCAATTGCTCTCCGATCACTTCGGCGCGATCACTTTCGGTGAAGCGAGAAATGCGCAGGATGCTCTGGATCAATGCGTGGCGCAGGAGTGGAGCGTGATGTTGTTGGACATCACGATGCCGGGGCGCAGCGGATTGGACATCCTCGCGGACTTGAAACGCATTCGGCCCACCGTTCCCGTGCTCATCATGAGCGCGTTTCCCGAAGAAGAATTTGCTCTGCGTGCCTTGAAGAGCGGCGCGGCGGGATACTTGGACAAGCGAACACTCGCTGGCGAAATCGTCACCGCCATCAAACGCGTCACCGCTGGCGAGCAAACTGGCGGCGCAACTGGGCGACGGCGAAACACGTTCCGCGCACGAGACACTTTCGCAACGTGAGTTTCAGGTGTTGCGCCTCATCGCCACGGGAAAGACGATCAAGGAAATCGCCGCTGACTTGGCGTTGAGTGAAAAGACCGTCGGCACTTACCGCACCCGCATCTCTGAGAAGTTGGGCTTGGGAACGAATGTCGAGCTGACGCGCT
>JANPGI010000512.1:0-1984 GCA_031423875.1 Verrucomicrobiota bacterium
ATGACACGTTCGCGCTTTATGTGAACCCAACGGATACATCTGTGGAAATCAACAATACTCCGTTCTTCACCAGCGGCTACATCGGCACTGGTGCGGAAGTCACCACGGTTGCCGGAATCAATTTGCGCCAAGGAAGTGCGGCGAATGCTCCGTCCGTGGTTCTTGATAATCTTTCTGTGGGTACAACTTTTGGAGAGATTGCTCCCGTGCCTGAACCCTCTGTCGGCGCCATCCTCGGAGGATTCGGCCTGCTCGGATTGTTCATGGCTGCCCGCCGCCGGAACTAATCGTCAATTAAAATCAAAATACATTTCAGGGCGGGAGTCTTCGGACTTCCGCCCTCACGATTTTTTGGGGTCACAGTAGGTGTCCCATCTTCTACTGCTTGGTCTTGAGATATTTTGCGTTGTGCGATTTTGGACAGCAGTTTAATCTTCTAACATGAGTTCGGCAGCACAAGAGTTAATCAGCATCGTGAACGGATTGCCTGATGACAAAGCGCGTGAGGTCGTGGACTTCGCCCGTTTTCTCCAACAACAGGCTGGTGACCGCGAATGGGAACGCATCCTGGCAGACAAACGCGCTTACCCAAAGCTGGAACAGTTTGCCGCAGCAGCTTTGCGTGAGGGCGCGGCAGAACCGCTTGACCAATCCAAGCTGTGATCTCCCAGGTCCGGCCTTCCTTCTGGCGCGCGTAAGAGCGGCTTGCTCCTTCGGTCAAAGCCCGGGCGCGACTGGCGTATCAACTTTTTGCGGCCAACCCGGATCATCCATCACTGCGTTTCAAAAAACTACAGGGCGGCCGTGACATCTGGTCGGTTCGCATCAGCGAGCAATATCGCGCCGTGGGCGTGCGCTCCGGTGACATGATTGAATGGATTTGGATCGGCACGCACAACGAGTTCGACAATCTGTTTTCGTGAAGGCGGGAGTCCTCCCAAGCGTTGACACAGCGGAGAACCATTTGATTTAACGCCGGATTTCCCGCATGACTTTAACGCGCGCGTAAATCGTAAATCCAAACTCGCGAATCACAGCAGATGTCCCATCTTCTGCTTTTTGGTCTTCAGGTATTTTACGTTGTGCGGATTCGGTTTCACGCGGATGGGCACTTGCTCCACCACTTTCAAGCCATAGCCTGCGAGTCCGACCAGCTTCTTCGGATTGTTCGTGAGCAACCGGATGGTTTTCAAACCGAGGTCAGCGATGATCTGCGCGCCCAGACCGTATTCGCGCAGATCCATTTTGAATCCCAGCTTCTCGTTGGCTTCCACCGTGTCGTAACCCTGCTCCTGCAATTTGTAAGCCTTGATCTTCGGCGCAAGCCCGATGCCGCGCCCCTCCTGTCGCATATAAACAATCACGCCGCAGCCCGCTTCGGCGATCTGCCGCATGGCTTGATGCAATTGCGGTCCGCAATCACAACGACGCGAACCAAACACATCGCCCGTCAGACACTCGCTGTGGACGCGCACGAGCACATCTTTCTTTCCCGCAACATTGCCGCGCACGAGCGCGAGATGGTTTTGTCCGTCCACTTTGGAGCGATACAATACCAGATCAAACTCCCCGAACTCCGTCGGCATCTTTACCGTCTCGATGCGTTCCACCAATTTCTCGCGCGTGCGTCGATACTCGATCAAGTCCGCGATGGTGCAAAGTTTCAGCCGATGTTTCTTCGCGAACTTCTGCAATGCCGGCAATCGCGCCATCGTGCCATCATCATTCATGATCTCGCAGATCACACCGATGGGCCGCGCTCCGGCGAGCGTGACGAGATCAACTGCCGCCTCCGTATGTCCGGCGCGTTGGAGAACGCCACCGGGCTTCGCGCGCAACGGAAACACATGACCGGGTTGAACAAGATCATCCGGCACCGCCGTGGGCGACGACATGATTGCAATGGTTTTCGCACGATCTGCCGCGCTGATGCCGCTGCCAATTCCGTGTGCGGCATCCACGCTCACTTGGAAATCCGTGCGGA
>JANPGI010000513.1:0-2014 GCA_031423875.1 Verrucomicrobiota bacterium
CGCGAGTAGGTCATCTTGCCGATGCCCGCCACGAACGGAGCAAAGGTGCGGACGATGGGCACAAAGCGCGCGATGATGATGGTCTTGCCGCCGTAGCGCTCGTAAAAGTCGTGCGTCTTTTGTAGATGTTGCGGCTTGATCAGGCGTGGAAATTTCTGCGGCAGTTTATTTCCAAACATTTTACCGATCCAATAATTCACAGAATCGCCGAGAATAGCTGCCACGATCATCGTTGAGAGCAATATCCAGACATTCAGCTTGTCCGGTTGAGCGGCAGCAAGTGCGCCGACTGCGAAAAGCAATGAGTCCCCCGGCAGAAACGGCGTCACCACAAGTCCTGTCTCGCAAAAGATGATCAGAAACAAAATCACGTACAGCCACGGCCCGAACTGACCGACCAGATCGCCCAGGTGCTTGTCGAGATGCAGCACGATATCCAACAGTTTCTTCAGGAATTCCATGGGGCTGGAAGTTAGTGATGCGAAGCCACAAAGGGAAGATTGAATTGCGAGTCAGCTTTGTTCGGCGGCGTGTTTTGAACTTCCCGTCGAGCGGGCGCGCGGTCTAACCTCACCGCATCATGGACTGTTTCGCGACTATTGATTGGCAGGCTGGCTTCAGCGACGGACGATTTTTCTGGATCGAGTGGCACTTCTGGAAAGGGATCGGCTGGCTGGGTAACCTCGTGTTCACCTCGCGCTTCATCATCCAATGGCTTGCCACGGAAAAGAAAAAGCGTGTCGTCGTGCCTTCGGCGTTCTGGTGGCTGAGTTTGATCGGGACGCTGCTGTTGTTGAGCTACGCGTTGTTCTACACGCACGACTCCGTCTTCATCTTCGCTTACGCGTTCTCGTGGATTCCCTACATCCGCAATCTCATCATCCATCGCAGGCACAAAAAAGCGCACACGGCTTGTCCCGCGTGCGCCAATGTCTGTGCGCCTGAATCAAACTTCTGTTCTGCGTGTGGCGCAAAGCTCCCCGAGGACGTGGCCTCGGCAGCGTAAGATCACCTCTTCAGCGGAGCGGCAGGAGCGACTGCCGGTTTCGCGGCGGCGGGAGCGACTGCCGGAACTACGGCTGGAGCGGTTGGTGCGCCCGGCTGGCGTTGGACATATTTGCTGAGCACAGCACCGAAGTCTTGGTGGCCTTTGGCAAAATCTACTAGTTGGGCGAGGAACTTGTTCGCGATCGGGTCTTGAACTTTTGATGCCTCAGCCACTTGTGCGGCCTGTGGACGGAGGAGTTGCAACGCTTGACCGTTACGACGGCCTTCCAGTGCTAGGAAACCGGCAAGACAGACAGCCACGACCAGCAATGCGACTCGCAACGAATGCGTCTGGCGCTGGAGTTCGGCGCATTGTGCCTTGAGTTCGCTCAACTCGGAGGTCCCGGAAGTTGCCGACGGGGAGGAAATATTTTGTTCGCTCATAAGAATAGAAAGTTGAATCGTGACTTATTTGGCGGCGGGCTTTGTGCCGGCGGCTTTTGGTTTAAGGTTGTTGGCTTCGAGGATGGGATCAATCGCTGGATTGCGCTTGCTGTATTCCATGCAGTCCGCGATCAGGCTGTTCAAGAACTGCTGCTTGTTCTGATATTCCACGATCTTGGATTGCAGATTCCTGACTTCGCGTGTTTTGAAGAAGTACTGCACCGCAAAGACCGCCAACGCGACGACCGAGATGGCAAGTGCCCAGTTTAGAATGGTTGTTGTTCCGTTGTTTTTCATATCAATAGTCCGCCGAGTTTAGCGGCTCAAAATGTGATGTCCATTGAGTTTTTTGGCGCGGCGCGGCGCGATCTCATCTTGGTTTCTGACAATCTTTCATTAACACCAGGCTTTAGCCCGGTGAGAAGCGTCGGAGAGCCACAACCGTTTCAACGGTTTGGCCGGGCAGCAGAATGATTCGCGGCTGCGAAGCGGTTAAAACCGTTCTTGTTCACTCGACGCACCAGCACCCGGATGAATCCGGGTGTTAATGAAAGAATATCCACGACTAGCAAAAAACCGAGAT
>JANPGI010000514.1:0-12753 GCA_031423875.1 Verrucomicrobiota bacterium
AGACGACCTCATGCGCTTGTTCGGTTCGGACAAGATCGTGAAAGTCATGGAGCGCGTCGGCCTCGAAGAAGGTCAGGAGCTGGAGCATCCGTTGTTGAATCGTTCCATCGGTCAGGCGCAGAAGCGCGTTGAGCAACACAACTTCCAACAACGCAAACGCACGCTCGAATACGACGACGTGATGAACAAGCAGCGCGAGGTCATCTATGGCTTCCGCAACGAGATCATCAACTCCGAAGATGTACGCGACCGCCTCATGGACATCATGGAGGAAGTCGTTATTACAAAGGTGGCGACACTCACGAAGGGCGATTACGATGCGAGCGAATGGCAAACGCGCGCGCTGGCGGATTGGGTGAATCTCAATTTCCCGCTCGGAATGCCTGAAGACGAGATCGCGAAGGCCGCGCAAGCTGGCAAGGATTTGCCTGTGAAGGATTCTGTGTTCGATGGCTTGAGCGCGGCGCAGTTCGCTGTGTGCAATTTCATCAGCGACAGCATCCGCAAGGCTTACGAACTCAAGATCAGTTTTGAAGAACCGGAGAAGCTTGTCACCGTGGAGCGCTACACGATCTTGACTGCGATTGACAAACTCTGGCAGGAACATCTCTACGAGATGGACAGCCTGCGTTACAGCATCGGTTTGCGGGCGCACGGTCAGCGCGATCCGTTGATCGAATACAAATCTGAAGCGTTCAAGATTTTCGACGAATTGATGGTGAACATCAAAACGGAGATCTGTCACAACATCTTCCGCAGCGCATCGAGCCTGATGGCGTTCGAGAATTTCCTCCGTAACGTCCCGCAACAAACCTTGCACCAACCCACGAGCGCGTTCGGGAATACATCCACCGGATCAAGTTCAGCACCGCAGCAAAAGGCCAGCGATGTCGTCAGCGAAGCAGCGGCAGCGGTCGAGAAGGCCAAGCCAGTGCAGACCGGGCCGAAGGTTGGCCGCAACGATCCGTGTCCCTGCGGCAGCGGCAAGAAATACAAGCAGTGCTGCGGGAAGTGATGTCGGGCGTGTCTGAGTTTTTCGTGGTAGTGAGGATGATTTTTGCGAATCGGTTTCTGGAACGGCTTCGCGCCTCGCTTTAGGGCTGGCCGGGAATGGTCTTGATGGAACCGTCAGGGCGATATTCCAACTCCACTACCTTGAGGCTGCGCAGCCAAGTTCGGCCACCAGATGGTTTCGAATCATGGTGGAACAGGTACCACTTGCCCTTGAATTCGCAGATGCAGTGATGCGTGGTCCAACCAACTACTGGCGTGAGGATGACGCCCTGATACGTGAACGGTCCATAAGGATTGTCGCTCGTGGCATAGCAGAGCAGGTGGGTGTCGCCGGTTGAATAGGAGAAATAGTAATGACCGTTGTATTTGTGCATCCATGATGCCTCGAAGAAACGGCGGTCATGATCGCCGGCTTGGAGCGGCTGGCCGTTCGAGTCAAGGATGACGAGGTCGCGCGGGGCTTCGGCAAATCCCAGCATGTCGCCGCTCAAGCGAACGACTTTGGGGCACAACGCCGGCTCGTGAGCGGCGGGTTCTTGGCCGCATTCGATGGCTTTGTTGTTTCGGTAACGCTGCAATTGTCCGCCCCACAAGCCGCCAAAAAACAAGTAATGAGAGCCGTCGTCGTCCTTGAACGCGCAGGGATCAATGGAATAGCTGCCTTTGATGTGATGTTCCTGCGTGACGAACGGGCCTTCCGGCTTTTTGCTCACCGCGACGCCAAGGTGGAAGACATCGTTTTTATCTTTCAGCGAATAATACAGGTAATAGCTGCCATCTTTATACGCGCAGTCGGAATCCCAAAGTTGCCGCCCAGCCCAAGGAATATCCTTCAGATCGAGAATAACACCGTGGTCGGTCACCGGGCCATCCATCGCGTCCATGGACAGCACATGGTAATCCCGCATGTCGAAGTGGTCGCCATTGTCGTTTTCGGGAATGCCCGATTCGATGTCGTGCGAGGGGTAGATATACAATTTGCCGTTGAAGACATGCGCGGCGGGATCGGCCATGTATGTGCCGTCGGGCACTAGGTAACGAGGAGATTTCATAAATTCGCTTAGTTCAAGTCGCAGCTCCCAGCTTCGTCGCTGCCGCCAGCTCGGTATCATTGGAAGCGGGGAGTTTGGTGATGGCGGAGGAAACTTTTTTCATTCAAAGCCCTGAGAGTTGGATTGGTTACGTCTTAGTTAGAAACTTTCGCGGAGTATTTCAATGTCAAACTAGTGTTGGAATGGATGATTCTCTGAATCCGATGGGAAATTATCGTAAGAAATCAAATTCGCGCTTGCCGCCAGCCCCCAAAGTAGCGCAAAGATTGGCGTCGCCTTCACGGACAAAGGCAATATCGAGAATCAAACAACAAATCGAACAAGAGTGGATCAAGGATGAAACTGGGATTGGGACTTTATCGCCACATGCTGACGCGGGAGAATTTTCAATTCGCGCGGCAGGCCGGGGCTACGCACATCGTGGCGCATCTGGTGGATTACTTCAAAGGCGGCGCGCACAATCCGCGCGACAATCAACCCACCGGCACGGAGCGCGGTTGGGGGCAGGCGGGCGATCCGGACAAGCTGTGGAGTTTGGAGGAGTTGATCGAAATCCGCAAAGCGATTGAGGCGGAGGGATTGAAGCTTGAAGCGATCGAGAATTTTGATCCCGCGCATTGGCATGATGTGTTGCTGGACGGACCGAAACGCGGGCAGCAGATCGAGAACGTCAAAACGCTGATCCGCAATATCGGGCGCGCGGGTATTCCGGTGATGGGTTACAACTTCAGCATCGCAGGTGTCTGCGGGCGGACGCACCAAGCCTACGCTCGCGGCGGTGCGATGTCCGTGGGGATGGAGGGCGCGCTGGATACGCCGATGCCGCGCGGCATGGTGTGGAACATGGTCTATGATGAGAACGCGCCGCAGGGCAGCGAGCCTTCCGTCTCGCACGAAGAACTGTGGCGGCGGCTCGGCGCATTTCTCGACGATGTGATCCCCGTGGCCGAGGAGGCTGGCGTGAAGCTGGCGTTGCATCCCGATGATCCGCCCTTGCCGACGATGCGAGGGCAGCCACGGCTCGTGTATCAACCGCAACTCTATCAACGCGTGATTGATCTCAAGCCGAGCCGCGCGAACGCGCTGGAGTTCTGCCTCGGCTCGCTCGCGGAGATGACGGAGGGCGACATCTACGAAACGGTGGAGTATTTCAGTCGGCAACAAAAGCTCGGGTATGTTCACTTCCGCAACGTGACCGGCAAAGTGCCGTTTTATCGCGAGACCTTCATTGACGATGGCGACATTGACATGCTGCGCGTGTTGAAAATCCTGAAGAAAAATAACTACGACGGCGTGTTGATCCCTGATCATACGCCGCAGATGGCGTGCAGCGCGCCGTGGCACGCAGGCATGGCGTTTGCGATGGGTTACAAGCGCGCGGCGTTGCAGATGTTGGAGAAATAATCTCATGAAAAAACCATTTTCACTTAAAGGCGAGGTCGCTCTCATCACCGGAGGCGGCAGCGGACTGGGTCTTGGCATGGCGGAGTGTTTCGTCAAGGCGGGCGCGCGCGTTGTGTTGGTCGGGCGGCGAGCCGATGTGTTGAAGGCTGCTGCAAAAAAGCTCGGCAAGAACGCTTCAGTGGAGGCGCATGACATCACTCAACTCGACGCGGCAGAGGAATTGATTCAGCGAGTGACGAAACGTGTCGGGCCGATCTCGATTCTTGTGAACAACGCTGGCATTCACTTGAAGAAGCTGGCTGTGGACACGACGGCTTTGGAGTTCAACGCGGTGTTGCAGACGCATGTTGTCGCTGCATTCGCGCTGACGCGCGCGGTGTTGCCCGGCATGATCCAGCGGAAGCATGGGAATATTCTGTTCACGGCTTCGATGGCGTCGTTGTTCGGCATCCCGTACGTCACGGCGTACTCAGCCGCGAAGTCAGCGTATCTCGGTGTCGTGCGGTCGCTGGCGACGGAAGTGTCACAACACGGCGTGCGCGTGAACGCCATCGCGCCCGGTTGGATCGAATCCGACATGATGCGAAAAGCGTTGGACAACGACCCTGCGCGCAAGGCGAAGATTCTGGGGCGCACGCCGATGAATTGCTTCGGCAAGGCGGAGGACATCGGTTGGGCGGCGACGTATCTGTGCTCGTCAGCGGGAAAGTTCGTGACGGGAGTGGTGTTGCCCGTGGATGGCGGCGTGAGTATCGGGTTTTGACTGAGTTTCACGAAGAGTCACCTGCGCGAAAGCACAAGCCTGTCATCAGAAAAGAGGGCTTTTGAAACAGCGAACGTGGGCTATTGTGGAGCATTCAAAATCCAAATCAACTTTGCCACATGATGTCCGCTCGATTTTCCGCCGCTGCCAAAACCAGGCTCGCCATCGCTGTCACGGTTCTTCTTTCGGCATTTTCCAGTGTTGCTCAAAACCTCGCGGTCAATCCCGGCTTTGAGTCCGGCACGACCAGTTGGTTTCCCACCGGGCCAGCCACGCTCACCTCATCCACCGCGCAATCTCACTCTGGCAGCCGCGCTGGATTGCTGGCAAATCGCACGGACGCATGGAACGGCATCCATCAATCATTCCTCGGCGTTTTGCAGCCGACCAATATCTACAAGATCAGCGCGTGGGTAAGACTAGCCAGCGGCGTCAACCAACCCGTGCTGTTGACAGCACAGAAGACAGATGGCAGCGGAACGACTTATACAACCGTCGCCTCGGGCACGGCGACTTCGACGAACTGGACGCAGCTCGTCGGCGGCTACACGCTCAACGTCACCGGCACGCTGACCTCGCTGACCCTCTACATGGAAGGCCCGCCCGCAGGTGTGAGTTTTTATGCGGACGATTTCGTTGTGGAAAACTACGATTGGAAAACTCTGGCCAACGCCCGCATCGAACAGATCCGCAAGCGCGACGTGCAGTTATTGATCGTGGATGCGGCAGGCAATCCCGTTCCGGGCACGACAGTCGCCGTCAAACAGACCAAGCACCGTTTCGCGTTTGGCTCGGCCATCAACGGCAACATCTCTAATCCCAACTACGCCGCCTTCTTCAAAACGAACTTCCAATGGGCGGTGATGGAGAATGAATCCAAGTGGTATGCCAACGAACCCTCTCGCAGCAATGTCACCTACACGGCCGCCAACAACATCACGAACTTCTGTCACACCAACGGCATCACGATGCGCGGTCACACGCTGTTCTGGGCTGTGGATCAATTTGTGCAATCGTGGGTCACAAATCTTTCCAACGCGAATCTGCTCATCCACCTGACCAACCGGATTAACAGCGCGGTGGGTAATTTCAAAGGCACGTTCCAGCATTGGGATGTGAACAACGAGATGTTGCACGGAAATTATTTCGGCAATCGCCTCGGCAACTGGGTCAACCCGTGGATGTTTCAACACGCCCGCTCACAGGACGCGAACGTCAAGTTGTTCGTCAACGATTACAACGTCGTGGCCGGAAGTGAGACTGCCGCCTACAAACAACAGATTCTTGCGTTGATCGCATCCAATGCCCCGGTGAACGGCATCGGTGCGCAAGGTCACTTCGGCGCGACCGTTAATCCATCGCTCACCGAAACCCGCCTCGACAGTCTGGCGGAACTCGGCCTGCCCATCTGGATCACGGAATATGACTCTGAGAATCCTGACGAAAACATCCGAGCCAACAATCTCGAGATGCTCTATCGCATCGCTTTCAGCAAACAAGCCGTGGACGGTATTCTGATGTGGGGATTCTGGGCTGGCTCGCATTGGCTCGGATCGAACGCAGCCATCGTGAATCTGAACTGGACATTGAACGCCGCAGGCACGCGTTATCAATCGCTGCTCAACGAATGGACAACCGTCACCAACGGCACGTCTGGCCCTGGCGGCGCATATGATTTTCGCGGCTACCATGGCAGCTACGACATCACGATCACGCCACCGGGCGGATTGCCGACGTTGCGGAGAATTGTTTTGGATCCGGGCGCGGGCACAAATGTCATGACACTCATCGCGCACACTGGCGGAACAAAGCCGCTGCTCCACAATCCCGGACGCGCCACCGCTGGCGGGCCGTTTCAGTTCCAGCTCACGGGCGATGCAGGGCGCACATTTGCGATCCAATCTTCCACCAACCTAAGCGCCACGAACTGGCTTACAATCTCCGACATGCTGAATCTTTACGGCACGATCTGGTTCACCAATCCCGGCGTGGTGCTGCGGTCGAATCAATATTTTCGAGCAAAGTTACTTCCGTGAAATGTGCGGTGACTCCAGCAGGCCGAGGTAGCTGGGCTTCACGCCGCCGCAACGCACGATGCGCGATCCGGAATGAAGTTCAAACACGGTGAAGAATCAAAGGAGCATTGAGTTACTTACCGCCGGAAAATTCGCGTCTTCAAGACATGTCATTAGAATTGACGATTGATAGATGACGCTAAAGTTTGCAGCCTCACGCTATGCAAACAACCCTAAGACACCCCAATGCTTTCGCCCTGTTGGGATGAGTCCTTTGATGCCATGAAACTTCACGCCTTGGACATCGCCAGTATTGTCGGCTTCCCCACAGCTTTTCAACTCAGCGGCGAACCCAAATATGTCATCGCCGCAGAACACGTCTGGGATTACTTTGAATGCAACCTGACCGCGCCCACGGCGAATAGTTCTGGCGCATCAACAAAGATGGCAAGCCGGACGCGAAATTACAAAAAGTCAGTGAATGGAAAGGTCCATATCACGTCTCAAGAGCTTGCTTGGAAACGATGCGGCAGTTGGGCTAGCAAAACTTTGATGGGTGATGGCTCGGTGCGTCGGCAAGTGAAGTGAAGCAGATGAGTTTGAACCGAACATTTTATGGCCTGATCGTCGCCAACTTTACGCTGGCTGGTTTCGTCGCAATCGCTGCCGATGCTCCCGGCATGACGGATTTCCAGAAGAACATCAAACCGCTGTTGGAAAATTATTGCTTCGATTGTCATTCCGATGGCGCGAACAAGGGGAACATCGCCTTTGACGAATTCAAAACCGATCAAGCGATGCTCGAAGATCACGAACTGTGGTTGCATGTTTTGAAGAATCTTCGGGCAGGCTTGATGCCGCCGCAAAAAAAGTCCCAGCCGACCGCCACCGAGAAGGAACAGATTGAGCGCTGGATCAAGAGCGCGGTCTTTGCCGCTGACCCGAAGAATCCCGATCCAGGTCGCGTCACCATCCGGCGACTCAATCGCGTGGAGTATCGCAACACGATCCGCGACTTGCTGGATGTGGACTTTGACACGGGCGTCGCTTTTCCGCCGGATGACACCGGTCATGGCTTTGACAGCATCGGTGATGTGCTCACGCTGCCACCGATGTTGCTCGAGAAATATGTCGTGGCGGCGAACCAGATCATCACCGAAAACGTGCCATCCGCTCCGAAGGTGGTGCGCGAGCAGGTCGTGGGCGGAAAGCAATTTCGCGGAGCCGACGGCAGCGAGGGCAATGGGCGCGGAGGACGGCCCGGGCAGTCCGAAAGATTGCGGTTGTCGTATTACAAACCCGCAGCGGTCTCGAACACGTTCAAGGTGGACATCGCCGGGAAATATCAATTAGCCGTTGCCCTCATGGTCAACGAGCGTTACGTGGACAATGTTTTTGATCTGAACAAGTGCCGCTTCATTTTCCGCGTGGATGGCAAGGAGTTGTTGAACAAGGAATACGCATGGGAAGGGGGCAAACCCTATAATTACAGCTACGAGGTGGATTGGGCCGCAGGCGATCATGAAATGTCGTTCGAGTTGCAGCCGCTCACACCAGACGAGCCACAAACACGCACGATCTCCATGCAGATCACCTCAGTGAACGTGATCGGGCCGCTGGCGACAGAACATTGGGTGCAACCCAAGGACTACGAGAAGTTTTTCCCGAAGAAAGTTCCCGCCGAGCCAAAGCTGCGCCGCGCGTATGCGCGCGAGTTGTTGGGCGGGTTTGCACGGCGCGCGTTCCGCCGTCCAGCGGACGAGAGAACTTTGGATCGGCTCGTGGGGCTGGCGGAAAGTATTTACAACCAGCCGGAGAAAACTTTTGAGGCGGGCGTTTCGCAGGCAATGGTGGCGGTGCTGGCGTCGCCACGATTTCTTTTCCGTGAAGAGCGGGCGGAAAAATCGCCGGGCGGCGGAGCGCATCCATTTGTGGATGAATTCTCGCTAGCCACGCGGCTCTCCTATTTCCTCTGGTCGTCCATGCCGGATGAAGAATTGTTGCGATTGGCAGAAGCGGGGCAGCTCCGCAAAAAACTCCCCGCGCAGGTGGATCGGATGTTGAAGGATGGGAAGTCGGAGGCGTTCATCAGGAATTTCGTTGGGCAATGGCTGCGGGCGCGAGATATTGAAACCATCCCCATCGAGGCGCGGTTCGTCTTGCAACGCGAACAAAAGTTCGACCCGGAAGCGGATCGAAACCAGCGCCGCCGCCGGGAACTTAGTGAGAAAGGCAACGAGCTAACTCCTGCTGAAAAAGAAGAGCTGGAAAAAATTCGATCCACATTTCCTCGGCGCGGCCGGCAGCCGCTGCGCGCTGAACTGACTGGTGAACTGCGGCTCGCCATGCGGTTGGAGACGGAAAAGTATTTCAATCATCTGCTACGCGAAGATCGTAGCCTGCTCGAATTGCTCGATAGCGATTACACTTTCCTCAACGAGCGGTTGGCGAAGCATTACGGCATCACCAATGTCAGCGGGGATGAAATCCGTCTGGTGAAATTGCCTGCGGACAGTCCGCGCGGCGGGATTTTGACGCAGGGTACGATGCTAGGCGTCACGTCGAATCCCACCCGTACTTCGCCGGTGAAGCGCGGGGTGTACATCCTCGAAAACATCCTTGGCACGCCGCCGCCGCCGCCGCCGCCGAACATCCCGCAGTTGGAGGATGCGGCCAAGAATATCACGGGTCGCGCGCCGACCTTGCGGGAAACCATGGCGGTGCACCGCGAAAACACCTTGTGCAGTTCGTGTCACAACCGCATGGATCCGCTGGGGTTGGCGTTGGAAAACTTCAATGCCATGGGCATGTGGCGCGACACAGAATACGGGGAGGCGATTGATGCGACAGGGCAATTGATCACGGGCGAAAGCTTCCGGGACGTCCGCGACTTGAAGCGCATCCTCGTCAAAAATCACTACAAGGATTTTTACAACACGGTCACGGAGAAGCTGCTAATCTATGCGTTGGGTCGGGGACTGGATTATTACGACGTGGAAACGACCGATCAAATCGTAGCCAAACTTGAAGCGTCCAACGGACGACTCTCCACGCTGCTCACGGGAGTAGTGGAGTCTGCGCCATTCCAAAGGACGCGGGCCGCCACCGCGCGGGAACAAATCAAACCGGCAAAGCCCCAGCAACGGGCCGACGCTGTCACCAAACCATGAACACAAAATCATCCCAGCAAACCGACCGCGCCGCACAACAACGCGCCGCCTTCACGCGCCGCAGTTTCTTGCGCGGCCTCGGTGCGTGCATCGCGCTGCCTGCGTTCGAATCCCTCATGCCCGGACGCGCGCTTGCGGCATTGGGCGGCTCTGCGGATGTCGCCAAACTTGCGACCACCGCCACTGGCGCTCCATTGCGCTCCGCCTTCTTGTATTTCCCGAACGGTGCCATTCCCTCCGCGTGGTGGCCGAACGGTGACGAAAAGAATTTCCAGTTCAATCGCACCCTTCAGCCATTGGAATCGGTGCGACAGCACATCCAAGTGCTCCGTGGCATGGAACATCTCAACGCCACGGCAGGCCGGGACGGCGGCGGCGATCATGCCCGCGCCAATGGCACTTTCCTCACCGGTGTGCGCATGAAGAAAAGTGCCACGGATGTCCGCGCAGGAATTTCCATTGATCAAGCCATCGCGCGCGAGGTCGGGCATCTGACGCGGCTGACTTCGTTGGAGTTGACCTGTGACGCGGGCCGTAACACCGGCGCGTGCGACTCTGGTTATTCCTGCGCCTACCAATACAACGTCTCTTGGAGTTCGCCAACCACGCCGATGACACCTGAATCGAATCCGCGACAAGTTTTCGAGCGGCTCTTCGGCGCAGGTTCGATGGGTGAGCGGGCGGAGCAGTTGAAGCGTCGGCGCGCGGAACAACGTTCAATCCTGGATTTCATCGTCGCCGACGCGCGTGACATGCAACGCCAACTTAATCCGACCGATCAGGACAAGTTGGATCAATACCTCACCGGCGTGCGCGAATTGGAAGCGCGTATTCAGCGCGCCGAGCGGCTAGGCGATCCGAGAGATCCGGCGCAGGATACACCGCTGGGCATTCCACAGACCTATGCCGAGCACATTCAATTGATGTTCGACACATTGTTGCTCGCGTTTCAGACGGACTCTACGCGCGTCGCCACGATGTTGCTTGCGCACGATGGCAGTAACCGTTCCTTCCTGGAAATCGGAATTCCCGAAGGTCACCACGATTTGTCGCATCACGGCAACAATGAGGAGAAAGTCCAAAAGATTTCCGAAATTGATCAGTGGTATGTGAAGCAACTCGCCAAGTTCATCGAAAAAATGCGCGACACAAAAGACGTGGACGGCAATTCACTGTTGCACAACTCGATGATCCTCTACGGCAGCGGCAATGCGGACGGCAACAATCACACGCACGTCAACCTGCCCATCATCCTCGCTGGCGGCGGCGGCGGGACGTTGACGCCGGGTCGCTTCGTCAAGCATGGCTCGAAACCGACGAGTAACTTGTTCCTCAGCATGGCGGATCGCATGGGCGTACAGGGCTTGGAACGCTTCGGCGATTCGAGCGGGCGCTTGGCGAACATCTGACTTTTCCAAGCCAACCAAACCAAATGAAATTCACCGCACAATTGATGTGCGCGCTGCTGTGTTGCGCGTTACCAGTTCTCTCCAAAGCCGAACCACAGGTCATTTCGCTCTGGGAAAAGGGCGCACCGGGATTTGAAGATCGTCGCAACGAGCCGGAGTTGGCCAAGGATTACTGGGTGCGGAACATCCACAATCCGTCCATCACCGTTTTTCCTGCACCGAAGGAGAAAGCCAATGGAGCGGCGATTTTAATCGTTCCTGGCGGTGGTCATCGTGAACTGGGTTTCATCCCTGAAGGCGTCGAGCCTGCCAAATTTTTTAACAACCTTGGTGTGACTTGCTTCGTGCTAAAACATCGCCTACCGCGCGAAACCAATTCGCCGTACTCGTTGCTTATCCATCCGCGTCAGGATGCGCAACGGGCGATGCGCGTCATTCGTAGTCGCGCTGCTGAATGGAACATAGACACCAATCGCATCGGTGCACTGGGCTTCTCTGCTGGAGGTGAGGTTGTGGCGATGTTGGTTTACAGTCCCACTGCCGGGGACACAAATGCTGTGGACGCGATTGATCGCATGAACTGCCGCGCTGATTTCCAGATTTCAATTTACCCCGGCCCGCTGGGAGTTCCACCGGGAGAAATTCCCGCCGATGCGCCGCCCGCTTTCTTTCTCGTCGCGAACGATGATCACAGCCACGTTCGCCCAGTGATCGCGCAGTTGGAAAAATATCGGGCCGCGAAACGCCCGGTGGAAGTTCACATCTACTCCACAGGCGGTCACGCTTTCAACATGGGTACTCGTTCCAAACTCGCTTCGATCAAAGGCTGGCCTCAGCGCATGGTGGAATGGATGGGGGACAGCGGATTTCTGAATGCGCCGTCGCAGCCTGCAGAAAGATGAATCGGTCTAAGCGGTGCTCGGCGTTTCTTTCATGCGTCAGCGCAACCAGCGTTGCATCCGCTCTTACATCAATGCTAGAGCAATCGCGTCTTTGTCGAACACGGAATCCAATCCTGTGGTAGGCGATGCACTGGCCCTCCTGGAAAGTATCGGAACGCTGCTTTAGGCGGCAGTAGTGTGATTGCTGCCCGTTGCTGCCGCTGAAGGCGGCGTTCCCCGTCACGGCTGCCAGACTGCGCGCCAGTATTTTTGAGATGCGGCAGGCGTGATGGCGTTTGTGATGTTGAGGGAATCGCTTGCGAGCGTGTTTGTGGATTGTGATGTCCAGTTGCTCATGTTCGTGGAGGATTGAATCACATACCGCACGTCTTTCTGGCCTTGGAGTTGAAACACGAATTGTCCTGATGGGGCAGGGGAGACAGTGGCGAGTTTCGGCGCGGACGGCGTGAGCGTGATGAGCGTCATGGACATCTTGGGGAAGTTGTAGGTGAAGTTCGTGCCCGCGTTGGCAATGCTGTTCGTGGTGATGTCTTTGGCAGCGGCGGGGCCGTTGGTGCGCGCGGCTTCGTCGTTGGGAAGGCCGTAGGAGCGGAGCGTGGCGTCGGCAACGGGAGTAAAACCCGTCAGCGTGAATTGCGCATTGAGGTTTGTGATCATGGATTTGTTCACCACGAACAAGGAGACTGCGCCGTTGGCGCGCCGTGCGGCGAAGGCGGACAGATAGCTATAATCGCTCGTGGGGGTGAGGATTTTATCGCCGGGCCGCGCAAACCATTGCGTAATCTTGGCGGCGTAATAGGTCGGATGACGTGTGTTGAGGCCGTTGATCATTCCGAGATCGCCGTAGGTGCGCCAGCCGTAGATGGAGGGATCAAAAAATCCGCCCGTGTCGGTGCCATTGCGAAGATCCCACCAGACGAAGCCTTTGAACTCAGTCTTGAGCAACTGCCCGAAGCTATCCGCGTAGTAGAGTCCGTTGACGAGGCTGGTGGATTGGCGGCCTTGCGTCCCGGCGTCTGCGTTG
>JANPGI010000515.1:0-7897 GCA_031423875.1 Verrucomicrobiota bacterium
CCCGTCACGAACGAGAAAGAAATGGGAGCCAAATGGGACGAAGTCCTGCAAAAGCTTCGTGACGGGACCACCCGCCTGATCTTCCAGCGTCTCCGCGCGTCCGTCCCAAAATTGTTTGAAGTTGAACACGGAGTTAAAAACCGTCGGCGCATTGATGTCTCCCGCCGCGCCCTTGATACCTTTGGAGAATGTCTGCCGGTCCACTCCGCCTGTGTCGAGCGCGTGGCAACTGGCGCAGGAAACCGTGTTGTCGCCGGAGAGCTGGGGATCGTGAAAAAGCTTTCGTCCCAACGCTACCTTGCGCGTGTCTAGTTTTAACTCCAGTGGGATGGGCTTGATCGGCTCTTTGGAATTTGCCGCGTTGGCGGGTGCAGGTTTGCTCGACTGTGACCAGAGCGAGGATGACAAGGTCGCCAACATGAGCATGAACAACATGGCACCGCGCAAACCTCGATGAAGCAGATAAGAGGTAAGGTGTTTCATTGTGTGAGTGCGGTTTCGTTGGTTGTGACGGGAGCGACGCTGGGTGAAATCGGGATGCGGATGATAAATACCGTACCTTTGCCCATCTCTGTCTCGAATGAGATCGTCCCGCCGTGTTTGTCCACGATGACTGAGTGTGCGATGGCCAGTCCTTGCCCCGTGCCCTTGCCGACGCCTTTGGTTGTGAAGAATGGATCGAAGATTTTTGCGCGAGCGTGTTCGGGGATGCCCGTGCCTGAATCCCGGATACGCACCTCCGCCCAATCTCCATCGCGTTTCGTGGTCACGGTGATAGTACCTTTGGTGGAGTCACCATCCTTTATCGTATCGGCGATGGCATGGGCGGCGTTGACGGTGAGATTGAGGATCACTTGGTTGAATTCTCCCGGCAAACAGATCACTGGTGGCAACGTCCCATCAAATTCTGTCACTAGATCAGCCACGTATTTCCATTCCGTGCGCGACACGGTGAGCGTGCTGTCAATCGCGTGATTCAAATCCATCTGAGTTTTGTCCTCCGTGCCTGGATGCGAAAACTCCTTCATTGCCCGGACGATTTTTGCCACCCGCTCGACGCCTTCGAGAGATTGTGCGACGGCTTTGGGGATTTCCTCGATCAGATAATCCACGTCTGCCTTCTTTAGCGTTTCCTCGGTGGCGAGCAACAACTCCGCCGTCATGCGATTGTCGCGGAAGGCGTCCAATAATTTTCTTGGTGCGTTCAAGACGGGCAACAAGTCCCGGAACGAATCGCGCACAAACTGCGTGTTGTCTCCGATGTATTGCGTTGGCGTGTTGATCTCGTGCGCGACACCGGCGGCGAGGCGACCGATGGATTCAAGCTTCTGCCCTTGCTGGATCTGCAGTTCCATTCCCTTGCGTTCCGCCTCGGCGCTTTTGCGCTCCGTGATGTCCGTCAATGTTCCCACGTGGCCGACGATGACATTATTTTCGACGATGGGTGAGGTGTGGCAGTGAACCCAGCGTACCGTGCCATCGGGCCATTGAAATCGATGCTCCCGATTGAATGCGCCGCCCGTGGCGACCACTTTATTCCATTCGTTCACGACTTCGGCGGCGTCTTCGGGATGCAACCGCCCGGCCCAGCCGTTCCCCAGACATTGCTCCAGCGTGAGTCCGAGGATGCCGAGACAGCGGGGATTGGCGTGGAGACACGCGCCTGCGGCGTCTGTTTCAAAAACTCCCACGGGTGAACACTCATTGATCAACCGGAAGCGCTGCTCGCTCGTGCGCAATTCGCCGGTGCGTTGCTCGATGGTGGCTTCAAGTTCTCGCGTGTGCTGGCGGGTTTGCTGGAGCAACCGCCATTTCTCCGTCAACGCGCCGGCCAGTTGCAACACTTCGACGTTATCAAAAGGTTTCTTGAGGATGACGAGCCGGTCCGACTGGCCGATCTTCGCAATCATATCGTCCCAGGAGTAATCCGAGTAAGCCGTACACATCACCACCTGCAAATCCGGATCCACCTCCCACATCTTGGAGATGGTTTCCACCCCATCCCAACCAGGCGGCATCCGGCCATCCACAAAAGCCATGGCGTAAGGTCGCCCCGCAGCCTTTGCTTCCTTCACCAGTTTGAATCCCTCCTGACCTTGATGTGCTGAATCAATGCTGAAATGACATTGGTTGCTATGCACCGGTGACGAGCCGAACAAGGCGGCCTCAGCCTCATCCAAAGCTTCGACGCCTTCGTTCGATCCGAAGATTTTTTTGAAGTCTTCGTGGATGGCATGGTTGTCATCAATCACGAGGATGTTCTGGTGTCGGTTGTCAGTAAGTGTGTTCATGGTCAGGAAATAGGGGCGGGGATGACGTTTGTGCCCGCTTCGCCATCCAGACAGCGGCGCACCATGCGAGCCAGTTGATCGGGCGAGTAAGGCTTGGGCAGAAAACTGTGCGCACCATGCAGGCTATCGGTCTCGGTGACTTGTTCGCGGGTGTATCCGCTGCTAAAGATCACCTTAAGATCGGACTTGGCGGCGCACAATCGCTGCGCCAGATCATGCCCGGACATCCCATCGGGCATCACCATGTCAGTGAGCAACAGATCAATTTTCCCCGAGTGTTCCTGCCAGATGCGGATGGCTTCAGCACCCGATCCGGCGGAGAAGACGTTGTATCCGTAGCGTTGCAGTAATTTTGAAGTCAGGATACGCACCGCAGATTCGTCCTCCACCAGCAACATCGTTTCTTTGCCGCCGAGCGGTGTTGTCTGTGGACTTTTTTCACTTGGAGCTTCCACTGCCTGCGTGAGCCGGGGCAGATAAATCCTGAATGTGGCACCTTGTCCGAGCGCGCTCTGGACTTCGATCCAGCCTTGGTGTTGTTTGACGATGCCGTACACGGTGGCCAACCCCAGCCCGGTGCCTTGTCCGACAGCTTTGGTGGTGAAGAACGGTTCAAAGATGCGCGGGAGGGTTTCCGGCGCGATGCCGCAGCCGCTGTCGGTGACAGTGACGCAGACGAATTGTCCGGTACGTCCGGAGGGATGCTGCGAGAGATGTTCCGGCAATAAATCCTGCGTTTGAGTGCTGAGAATCAGTCGCCCGCCGCGAGGCATGGCATCGCGCGCGTTGACGGCCAGGTTGAGGATGACCTGCTCAAGCATGGCGCGATCCGCCCGGATGCCCGGCAGGGAGTCACCGGGCTGGAGCGTCAGCGCGATGTCTTCACCGAGTATGCGATGCAATAATTTGCTGACCTGTGCGATCACCTCGTTCAAATCCAGCGGCTCAGTGTGAGCGATCTGTTTACGGCTGAAGGTCAGCAACTGGCGCGTGAGATTGGCGGCGCGTTGTGCGGCCCCGTCCACCTGCTGCATCGCTTCGAGCATCCGGGGTTCGAGCTTGGCTTCGGCCATGATGCACGCAGCGTAACCCCGGATGACGGTGATGAGATTATTGAAGTCATGCGCCACACCGCCCGCAAGCTGGCCGATGGACTCCATCTTCTGCGCCTGACGAAACGCTTCCTCGACCTGAAGACGTTCGACGACCTCGCTCTCGAGCTTCTCCCGGGTGGACAGAAGTTCCGTCGTGCGCAACCGGATGTGTTGCTCCAGTTGCGCGGTCTGCACGCGGGCCAATTGTTGCAAACGCCATTTCTCCGTGAGCGTGTTCGCCAGTTGCAAGACCTCGATCTTGTCGAACGGTTTTTTCAGGATGAGCAACCGATCTGAACGTCCAAGCACCTTGAGAATGTCATCCAGTGAGTAATCCGAGTAGGCCGTGCAAATCACCACTTGGAGATCCGGGCATACGCCCCAGAGGTGGGTGATGGTCTCGATGCCGTCCCAGCCCGGAGGCATCCGCATATCCACAAAAGCCATCTCATACGGGCGGCCTTGCGCCTTTGACTGTTCGAGCAAATCCAGGCCTTCTTTCCCCTGAGCGGCAAAATCACACTGAAAGTTGAACGCACGGCAACCACGGGACGGTATGCCGAATAAGGCCTCTTCCGCCTTGGCCATCTTTTTCCCCTGAAGCTCAGACTCGATGAGTATTTTCCGGAAGTCATCGTGGATGGCAGAGTTGTCATCAATCACCAGCACACGCCGGTTGGGGATGTCTTTATGTTTAGTCATGAGCAATTACTTTTGGGTTTACGTGGCAATTCGAGGGTGAAGACCGAGCCAAGCCCCCGGCCCGCGCTTTGGACCGTGAGGGAGCCACCCATTTCTTTGGCGGCATTCGCGCCGCTGTGCAGGCCGAAGCCGTGACCGTTCTTCTTGGTGGTGAAGCCGTGGGTAAAAACCTGTATGAGGTTTTCCTGGGGGATGCCCACGCCGTTATCGCTGACGCTGATGCGGACAGCGTCCGAGTTTTGCATGATGCGTAACGTGATCTGCTTATCGTCACGATTCGTGGCATTGCACGCCTGCTTGGCGTTCTGCATCAGGTTGACGAGGATTTGCAGCACCTTGTGCTTTTCCACCACTATCGGCGGTGTGGCTTCAAATTCCTTTATGATCTGTACCTCATGATTTGCGAGTGAGCTTTCATTCACGCGCAAGGCGTCCTCCACCAATTCTGTCACCTCCAGTATTTCAGAGACGCCGGACATCTTGGCGAAACTTTGTTGCATGGTTACGATCTCCTTGATGTGATCAATGTGCTTTTGCAGTTCCGCCAATTCCTTCTGCACACCGGCTTGTTCGCTCGCAATGTGGCCGGACAGTTGCGCCAGATAGCTGGGGATCTGTTTGCCCTTCGGGTCAGTGGTGATGAAATTGCCCAAGTCTGCCTCATGGTCGCGCAACAACGCGACGACCTTGGCCAGGTTGGCTGATTTGGATTTGCGGACATTGTCGGCGATGCAACTAGCCGCGACATTCACGCTATTTAGTACGTTGCCCACGTTGTGCAACACGCCCGTAGCGACTTCGGCCATGCCCGCTTGCCGGGAGGTTTCCACGATTTCTTTGTGTGCCTTTGCCAATTCCGCTTCAGATTGCTTCCGTGCGGTGATGTCGCGGCAATTGGTGACCATCCCGATGCAGCGGCCATCAATCCGTTGCGGACGGACGTAGCGCTCAAAAATCCGACCGTCTTTCATTTCGATCACGTTGAAAGTTTCAGTCTCCGGGGCGGCCCACTCGTTTTTAAGGAGTGTCTGGTAAGCTTCAGAATCTTTGACCTGTGCCGCCAAGAACGCATGACGTTCCGGCTTGGGCCATTGGGTCAGCCCTTCCACAGGAATGCCCCACATGGCTGCGAACTGAGAATTGTGACAGACAACCGCCCCGGAGAATTGAACTGCGAGAATGCCGTCCGTCGTGGAATCCAATGTGGCGTTGAGCAGGGAAAGTGAACCCGCCAGTTCCCGCGTGCGTTCCGCAAC
Organism: Verrucomicrobiota bacterium; assembly: GCA_031423875.1. Lineage (GTDB taxonomy): Bacteria > Verrucomicrobiota > Verrucomicrobiia > Limisphaerales > JADLHS01 > JADLHS01. Next base: position 5,344 of record JANPGI010000515.1, read on the forward strand.
GCGCAATTCCAACGTCTCCTGCGCCGCCCGCAACGCGCCATCGCGCTGTTGGATTTGCGTAAGCATTTCGTTGAACCCATCAATCAACTCGCCGAGTTCGTCCGTGCTTTGCTTGGTGGCGCGCACGGAATAATTCTTCTCGCGGGCCACTGAGCGGACGACTTCAGCCAGATGATGAACCGGTTGAGAAATCACCCGGCCCAGCCGCAGGGAAAGATAAAATGCCACCACAAGCGAACCGCCAAATACGATGGCCACGATACCTGCGTAACGCCAAAGCCGTTGTCGGAATCCACCGAGATCGGCCACAAGCTCAATGGTGCCGATCCGTTCGCTGCCTTGAAGAATGGGGCGAACCAGATGAAGTTCCTGATCCTTGAATTGATGTTGCACGCCAGTTCCGGTCAATGGGGCGACGGACGGCGCCGCGCCTTCCCGGGCGTAGCTGGCAAAGGTTTGACCATCGGCTTTGTGTACGCGCGCGATTGTGATGTTGGCTTCGCCGCGCAGCGCAGCCAGCGTCTGACTCGCCGCCGCCGGATCGTTGAAGTCAATTGCAGCCGTGGTGTTGTTTCCGACCACGTCCGCCAGACTGGAAACTTTTTCCACCAACTCGCGTCGGTAGGCGAGAGCATCGTAGGTCACAAACGCCACGCACGTCAGCAGCAACGCCACAGTGCTGATCAGCATGATGATCACCATCTGTTTGCGCTGGAGGGAAAGACTGTAAAACTGTTTGATCATGCGGGCCTTACTTGGCTGTTCCTTTCACAGCGTCGGCAACACTCAACAATTTTGAACTGATTTTAAGCTTTGCCTCGTTAGTGGCCGTGAGATTCACCTCAAGGCGGATTTTCCGGTCACGCCGGGCAAACCGAATAGCCCCACCTTGATCGAGAAAATCATCTTCATCGCCCACGGTGAGGACGCTGGCGTTTTGGAGTTGTGAGAGCAGTTGTGCCGTGCGCCTTGCCGCAGAGCTGATGAACACGATGTGACAATCGTTGGTGAACTGTTCTGCTGAGGAGATGGTTCTCAAAATCAACGGATGGCCATTGATCGTTTTGCCGACGATTATTTTACCGAACTCAGCAGCCAGATCAGGATCACCCAGAATCGTGATCACGATGGGAGTGTTCGTCGCCCCGAAATTTTCCACTGGCCATTCGACGTATTTGGTGAAGTTGACCAGAAACGCAGCTTTGACCTGATGCTCTGAGATGTTCTGGGCATTGGCTCGCGCCGTGATGTCCAAACCCGGAAGCCCAAGCAGTATCACGGCGACCATCCAAGCCTTTAGGCAAGGCGGGACGAGGCCGTGGGGTCGGCTCGACTTCAGGATGGTGGGTTGGCAAAGCATTAGAATCGAAAGTGAACGGACAGTGCGACGGAGGCCGGTTCGATGCTGAATTCGGAAGTGCGGAAGTAGTAATTGCGCTTCGAGAGTTTCTCGTCGAACAACGCCATCAGGTTGTAACCGTCCACGCGCAACGTCCATCGCTTCGTGGGGCGGTATTCCAAGCCGAGATTCCAATAGAGATTCGGGCCGTATGGATCGTCATTACCCACGTCGCTTTGCGGCGTATTGGACGGGGAGATGCCAGCATCACGGACATATTGCGCGTAATCCTTCGCGCCATCAAAACCCCAATAAGCGACGAACGACGAACTCGCCGTCCACTGCTCGTTGAGATCGTGCATGATGGATAATTTGGTGATATGCGTGGACCACGCGGCGAGATCATCGCCGTATCCGTAGGGTTGCGAGCTGATGCCTTGGACGCTGGGCGGTATGAGTGGCGTTGAGGAACTCAACATCTTCATGATGCCGTGAGAGAGTTGGAAGCGCGTCGCGGCGTTCGTGTAGTTCAGTTGTAATTCTCCGCCGAGCATCTCGAATTTACCGATTGCCAGCGAGCTGCTGGCTGTGGAGACCCAGCCGATGGCATTGTAATTCTGGTGATAAACGCTCCCGCCCACGCTCCAGTTCTGATCCTTGCCGAGCGCGTGGGTGTAACTGAGTTCGTAGGAACGAAGTGTTTCTGGATCGGGAGTGGTCTTGAGGCGGACATACTGGGCGTATAATTCCTCATCACCGCTGCGGCGTACGGCTTCGCCCGCGCGGAGTTTGAACGTATCCCGATCTGTGGGTGTGAAAATGAGCGTGCCGTGCGGCGAGAACATCCAATCGGAGTAAGTATGCTTGTCGCCACGCGCACTTAGAAACGCAGTCCATTTAGAACCAAGTTTCAATTGCTCCTCAGCCATGAAAGACAACGTGTCTGATTCCCAATTGCGTTGGGTGATGACCGGCGCGCGATCCAATGCGTCAGATTGCGGCGGGTCATGGAACCAGCCATACTCGTACTCTGCACCGAGTGCGAGGGATTGCGCCTCGATGGGTGACCAGATGACCACGGTGCGAGCTTGCGCAATATCTTCGCGGGCATGGCGTATGGCGCTTGTGCTGCGGCCATCCCGCTGATCTGTGAACTTCCAGAAATCATAGCTGCCACGCATCTCCAAGCGCCACGCGTCAGATATATCTTTTTTG
>JANPGI010000516.1:0-10593 GCA_031423875.1 Verrucomicrobiota bacterium
CAAAGCGGAGGGCGAAGGCTTCGCGCAACAAGTCGCGGCAGCGGGTAGCGCGGCGGATTACAACGCGCTCCAGTTCGCCAAGCAATTGCCTGAGCGCGTGAAGCTCTCGCTCATCTACGCAGGCAACGGCACGTTGTGGACTGATCTGGAGAAGGCAACTGTCGCGCCGATGGAATTGCTCCGACGTACAAGTTCGGGTACAGAGTCTTTGAGAAAGTGAAAGGTAACATCATGGCTGAATTCAACTACTACAAATTCCATCGCCGCCGGCAGACGCTCAAGATGGCCGGCTGGCTGGCGGTCGCGGTGGGATTGTTTTTCGTACTCGATATGTTTTTCAAAGAGCCGATGCCCTTCAACAAGCGCACGACGGTGTTCGCCGGATTGGGGCTGCTTGTCGCGGGTGGCTTTCTGTTGAATGCGGGCTATAAGCTACCGGTCGCAGAAGCCATCGAGATCATTCATCAAAATGGTAAGGATGGGATCACCGCGTCCGAACTCGTCCATCTCATGCGCGTAGATCGTCTCACCGCCAACCGCATCATCACCGTGCTGATGGAGAAAGGTTTCCTCAAATCGTCGAGCAGGCGGAATGACGCGGAGGAAGTATTTGATGCGGTGAAGTAGTTCGATCTTAATCTTACTCTTGTTCTTAATCTTAATCATCAGGACGGGAGATTAAGAAAAAGATTACGAGTAAGATTAAGCAGGGAGGAATGCCGTAGGCGGAATAAACCTTTCTCGCCTTCGCAGTCTCTTCTAACCTCCACACATGATTCACGTCGGCATCGGATACGATGTTCATCAATTGGTCGCGGGGCGAAAGCTCGTTCTCGGCGGCGTGGAGATTCCACACACCAAAGGCCTCGACGGTCACTCGGATGCGGACGCCTTGATGCATGCCATCTGCGACGCCATCCTCGGCGCGCTCGGTGAGGATGACATCGGGCATTTTTTCCCGAACACCGATCCGCGTTGGAAAGATGTGCCGAGCAAAATCTTTCTGGAGGAAGCCGCGCGACAGGTGTTGCAGCGTAATGGTCGCATCGTCAACGTGGATGCCACGGTGATCGCGCAAGCGCCGAAGATTTATCCCCACATCGCGGCCATGAAAGCCTGCATCGCAGATGCGCTCGGCGTGCGCGAAGCCCAGATCGGGATCAAAGCCACGACGAATGAGCTCATGGGATTCATCGGACGCGAAGAAGGCATCGCTGCGATGGCGGTGACGAGTATTGATTTGCCTTAACCACGAATGGACACGAATAAACACGAATTGGATTTGGCAGGTGGGGCGGGCAGTCCTCTGCCCGCCGCGAGCGTGGTAGCGCGCTCACATCGTCGGAAACTTCTCAACCATTTCGTGTCAGGCGACGACGGCGCGCACGGAGTGACGCGCCCTACCATGATTCGTGTCCATTTGTATTTATTCGTGGTTTGAATTATGCCTAAAGCCGAAGTCAGTTGGAAACGGACGACCGAAGACGGTGAGAAACTCCAGGTCACCGCGCAACGCGTGGGTGGCGAATGGAAATTCTCTCACCGCGCCAAACGCTTTGACCAATGGGAGGTCGTGGCTGAACCGCCGTTGGAAGATTGGATGGAACTGCTCGACGCCGTGGAACGCCTGATCAACCGCCGCCGCCTGCAACCCGTCCACGAAGAACTCATCCGCAGACGTATCAGAGAGAAGTTTCCAGAGGCGGGGGTGTGAGACGGGGGAAGGTTGGTTTGCAGCCTATCTTGGTATCAGGCGGCGGCTTCATTTTTTGGAAACTCGCCATAGCCAACAAATCGTAATGGCGATCAACAGAAACAAACCAGCCAACCATGGGATCACCCAGAAGCAAGAATAGTGAACTAAGTCCAATGCTCCGGCGTAATACACAGGATTGGGTGTGGGATGAATTCGCTGTGACTCAACCCAGCCGTAATGCTCACCAAAAAGGAAAAGAACAACAACGCAAACAACAAATCCAGCTGCCGAAATCCCAAAAGCTAAAGCAATCGCTAGGCGAACTGACTGTTTCTTTTTTGGTGACTCTTCAATACGCGTGTAGCCGCCTAATATCTTAGTCGGCCAAGTGTTTTTCAGTCTAACCAGTTTCATATACGTGCGACACGATTCGGGACGAATTCAGGCGGGAAATTTCAACGCCTACTGCCCCGCATAGTAATCATCCACTTTCTTGGAAACATCTTTGTAGCCGATGTCAGATTCGTAGATGAGTTTGAATTGTTCGATGGCTTCCTCTTTCTTCGCCATCGTCTCGAACACGCAGCCGAGTTGGTAGATCAAATCTTTTTTCTCCTCGTCGAACACCAACTTTTCCTTGATGGCACTTTGCAGCGTCTTGGCGGCGAGATCGTTCATCTTCCGCTTAGCGAAACACTGCGCCAATCCATTCATCGCCGCGATGCGCTTGCTCGGATAGCTCTGGGCTTTTTGGAATTCAGAAATCGCCTCGCTGATCTTGCCGGATTGAAAATACAGCGTGCCCAGATCGAAACGGAACGCGAGGTCGGTGGGATATTTCTCCACGCGCTTCTGACATTCACTCAATTGGAACGCTAGTTTCTCGGCGTTCAGCACCGCCAATTTATCCGAGTAGTCCGGCGCGGTGACATCAAGTTGCCCAAGCTGTTGATCCAACTTCCGCACAGTCATGTCGCTGATGGCGCGATCCAGCCCCGCATCTGCGCCAGTGTCCAACGCTCGGATGCGCTCGTAATAACCTGTCGCGCGGTCGAACTGTTTCTTCTGGGTGTAAAGCTCGGCGAGCGAGCGCAGGAGCTTGGTGTTGTTCGGATCAGTCTTGAGACGCACCTCGTACTCGGTGATGAGCCGTTCGGAAACATCCTCGGTTTTCTGGACGCGATTTTCCTGCTCAAGTTCCTTGGCTTCGTCTTCATTCCGCAGAATCTGGCGATACGAACTATCACCCTTGCCGATCCCCTGATAGCCACCTTCGCCCAGCGTGCGTGCGGCGGAACTGTTCTTCAACGCCTGATGCACATCGGGATCCGTCGGCAATGCGGCGCGGAGTTCCAAGAGGATGCGTTCGGCGAGTTTAACCTCGCCAATTTTTCCCAACGCTTCGGAAAATCTAATCGTGTTGTCCTTATCCTTGGGTTGTTGTTGCCACAACACTTCCAGCGACATCACCGCCGTCTGCGGCATCTCCAATGCGTCTGCGGCATTCGCGATGATGCGGTGGGCCGAGCTGTTGTTCGCATCCGAGTTGAGAATCTGTTCGGCGATGACCATCGCTTCCGCCGGGTTTTTGCTTAGAGCCATCTGTGCCTTGGCGATCTGTGGGGCTGCGCCTGCGCCGCTGAAGACTTTCTTGAAGAAACCGCCAGTGGAATTGGCCGACTTGCCTGCCTGTGCCTTGCGCAAGGCCTTACGTACCTCGACGACTTCCGGCGCGCGGCTGAGCACTTGCATCAACAGATCAATGGCGTAATCAAAGTTTTCGCGGGCGAGCGCGTCGTTACCTTTGGTGAACAGCGGACGCACTTCACGCGGGATATCGTTCACGGTTTTTTCAGGCATGGCGGTAAAATCTAAACCGAGCGGGACGCGGAAAGCGAATTCAAACCGCGCCAAGCGATACCCCGATTTTTATGGTTCACTTGAACCACAGGCTCGCGATAACTTGAAGCATGAGCAACTCCAAGCGCATTCCCACCGATGGCGGATCACGCCTGACGCAAAATCCGTTCGCAGCGTTGAGCAACGTCGGGTTGCCTGACGCGCCGGAAAACTCCGCAGCAGCAACGAGCAATTCTTCCGCGAACGCAACTGCCAAGCCTCAGAAGAATCGTGGTCGCGTGGACATCAAACGCACGACGGCGCATCGCGGCGGCAAAACCGTGACGCTCGTGACGGGTTTTGTCGGCATAGGATTGCCGGAAAAAGAAAAGTTGGCGAAACAAATGCAGAAAGCTTGCGGCACAGGAGGCACGGTGAAGGACGGAAACATCGAGATCCAAGGCGATCAACGAACGCAAGTCGCGAGCATCCTCACGGAAGCGGGGTTTCGCCCTGTGATGGCTGGCGGGTGAAATAGTTCAATCCGAACAATGCAGTCCGTATTCAACGCAACGACGCCAAGAAGCAAAGGCGCAAAGCTGGAACAACAATTCTAGTCAGTCTCCCGCGTCTTGCTTGAGTCCCTTGCGTCTTCGCCCCTTTGCGCCTTTGCGTTAATCGCCCTCCCGCTTCGTTCCGCTCAGTATTCTCTGTTCGTGACGATGCCGGGTTGGGGCACGGGGTATCTGCCATTCTTGTCTGGCATGACGGGCGCAGGTGAGTCGGCGGTGATTTTGTCCAGCCCCGGCGCCATCTCGTGCTCGCAGTTGAGCATGTCTTCGTAAGTGATTTCCTGGCCCGTGTGCGCGGCCATGCGGCCCATCGAACTCACCGTGCTGACGATCACGCCGCGTTCCACTTCGTTGTAGGGTTTGTCATTCCGAATGGCGTACACCAGATCGTTCCACTCGTTCTGATACCAGCTCTCTTCTCCCTTGGGCACTTGAGAAGTCCAAACGCGATCAGAACCGTTCGGTGACTGGCCTTTGAAAATCATGGAAGGCGCGCCGCAATCACCCGTCTTGGAAACGATGGCGCTGCCTTTCGTGCCGTGGATGTAGCTCGAGAAGTTATCATGGCAACCCGTCATGCAACGTCCGTCAAAAAAGAACTTCGTACCGTCTGCGTAAGAGTATTCCACGGCGTAGGTGTCGAAGTTCTGGTCCACGTAGGTGATGCCTTCGGGACTCTGGCGATAATGCCGACCGCCCAGCGCGTGCGCCTTGACCGGCCACGCGTTCTTCATCCAGCTCAGGTGATCAATGATGTGGATATAAAAGTCGCTGTAGTTTCCGCCACTGGCCCAGATGAAACTGTGGAAACGCTGGATCTGATACATCAGATCGCTGATGCCTTCAGGTTTGGGCAACGATTGAAAGGTCGCAACTGGCCCGTGCATCCGGTAGCCGCGCTCAAGGATGATGTCGCCAATCGCTCCATCATGAATGCGCTCGGCCAATTGCTCGAGAGCGCGGGAGTGGCGGGAGTTCAAACCCACACCGACTTTGAGGTTCTTGACTTTAGCTGCTTCAGCGAGTTTCAACATGCGTCGGCTGCCCGGTCCGTCCACCGTCACCGGCTTTTCCATGAAGACGTTCAATCCCTTCTGAATGGCGTAGGTGAAATGCACCCAACGAAATGCCGGTGGCGTCGTGAGGATCACGATGTCGCCCGGACGCAAGGCATCCATCGCGTGCTTGTAGCCATCGAAGCCAACGAATTGCTTTTCATTGGTCACGTCCACCTGTGAGGGGAACGCCTGCTTGAGTGAATTGAAACTTGTTTTCAATCGCGTCTCAAACACATCGGCCATTGCGACCAGTTTCATCGGCCCGTACTTCACGCTCAACGCATCCACTGCCGCACCCGTGCCGCGCCCGCCGCAGCCGACGAGCGCGAGTTGGATGGTGTTGCCCTCTGCGGCGTGAACGTGCGGCAAAATGAGTCCGCTCAACGCGGACATCGCGGCGACAGTTCCTGTTTGTTTGATAAAAGCACGGCGTGTCGTGGACGACGGAAGATTGTTGTTCATGCGGGAATCGTTTCCTGCATACGGCACTGAGTCAACAACGCAATCGCGAGCGGAAACAAAAAAATTAACGACAGGGGGCTATCGAACCGGGAAGACCAAAACGCTCGGGCAAATCCAAGGCAGAATAATTGATGGCAGAATGATAAAAGCCAATTCCTGCACCCATTATTCTGCCCTCCATCGTTCTGCCAATTCTGTTTCCCGCCTCACTCCCCTGCTTCCGCCGGGCCACTCACCGCGCGAATCTTCATCGCACGAAACGCTGCGCTCGTCTCCCACGACGCCAACCCGAACGGTTGGGACATCATGATCTCGCCGAAGCGCACGGAAAGTTTCCGCCCGGTCGTGACGAGGTTCACTACTTTCTTCTGCTCGATCCACGCCTCGATTTTTTGCTCCGTCACACGCAGCCGGATGCGATACCAGCGACCCGACTCAAAGCTCACATACTTCATCGTCTCGTTCTCCGAAGCATCACCGCCATCCACATTCGACAAACCCACAAGCCCGCCGCCCCAGCCGCCCACAATCAAGCTGCAACAGGCGTCGCGCACTGGAAACGTCAGCGCGCAGAAGAAATCACTCCCATCCAAACGCATCGCATCGAACGCCACCTCGTAGTTCATCGAGGGAACTTCGTTCGTGTAGTTCACACCTACGAACGGCTGGCCGCGATGGAACACCAGCAAACTATTCGTCACCATCACGCTGCCGCCTTGCTTGAAATCAGTCTCACGCCAGCCGCTCAATGAGACGCCGTCGAACAACTCGCGCCACTTCTCCCCATCGAATGGCTTGCTGGGTTGCGTGACCGCGCGTTGAATCAATTCGGCTTCGGAGGGCGAAATGCTGGACTTGGGCACTGGCGTCACAACGGAATTGGCAAAGACACCAGAGGGTTGATACCGCTGCGTTGCACAGCCCGCTGCGATCAACGTTGCGAACGCGATCCCGATAAAAAGTTTTGAGTACATCTCGGCACTGATTCTGACAAAACTCATCCGAAATGCACGGCAGGAAAAATGACGACACACGCGACGACGCGCACGGAGTGACGTGCCCTACTCAGCCACTGCCAGCTTTCCTCACATCCCAAAGTGACGGCGTCACGCTTGCCATCAAGTTACAACCCCGCGCCTCGAAAAACGAAATCTGCGACACGCAGGGCGCGGAACTCTGCATCAAAGTCACCGCGCCGCCTGTGGACGCTGCGGCAAACGAAGCGTTACTTCGATTGCTGGCCGACACGCTGGATTGCCAGCGCGGCCATGTGAAATTGATCCGGGGTCAGACCTCGCGCCATAAGGCCGTAAGAATTTGCGGCCTTGAGGCGACCGAAGTGTTGAACAAACTGAACGATGCGCGGGCGGGATGGTTCGATGAAGCAGTCGTCTCCAAACGTCGGGTTCTCGAACATGCGGAGTCCGGCGTTTGCACAAACCTTTTTTGTAGAATGGCCCCTCAACCGGCGCGTTTCAAAATCTTTTTTAATTTCTCATCACGTGCGCCACTCATACGATGCCGTCTTCGTAACTGTATTCTAAGCATGACTTACCGCACAGCTTGCCTGATTTAATTTGGGCGCAGAATCCTCGTTGAGAACGGTTCTCCCCTGCCCTTCTACATCGCTGGCAGAGGCCATGCTAAGAGACGACTTGTTCCGCTTCGTTGTTGTTGACGCGGGATGTGGAGGTTCCGTTAACCCAGTATTCGTACCCTTGTCGTGATAAAAAGTCGTTTGTTGCTATTGGAAATAGTGGTCGGGCTGTTCGTTGGCATTGGTCATTTAACCGCTCAAGTTGTTCCCCCTATTTCGCTGGCGTGGAATGCCAGTCCGAGTTCGGATGTGTCCGGCTACATCGTGCGTTATGGCACGACGAGCGGCGTCTATTCCTCCGCGACCAATGTCGGCAATCAAACCTCGGCCAGCGTGACTGGATTGCAGGCGGGGCAAACCTATTATCTGGTTGTGACCGCGTGCAACGCTGCGGGTGTCGAGAGTCTTCCTTCAAATGAAGCTACCTATCAAGCGGCGATGAATCTCCCGGTCATCATGCTGTCCGATCCAATCGCAGGTGCGAGTTTTCAGTCACCCGCCACGATCAACTTGGCAGCCAGCGTCACCGCCAATGGTCACACCATCACCAAGGTTCAATTCCTTAACGGCACAACGCTTCTGGGTGAAGATGCGGCGTCTCCCTACAGCTACATGTGGAACAACGTGGTCGCCGGTAATTACAGTTTGACGGCCCGCGTGGTGTACGATGCGGGAAGCACACTCGACTCAGCGATGATCAACGTCGTTGTGGCCGGTCTCCCGGCCCCGTGGCAAACCACAGACATCGGCTCAGTGGGGTTGACCGGTAGTGCCAGTGCGGCGAGTGGCGTTTACACCATAAGCGGTGCGGGCCAACTCACCGGCACCAGCGACAGCCTTCGCTTCCTCTATCAATCCCTGAGTGCAGACGGTGAAATCAAGGCGCGTCTGACCTCGGTTCAAACCAACAACGCCAACTGTCGTTTTGGCGTGATGATCCGGGATAATCTGTCGCCCAATTCGAAATACGCTTTCATGGGAGTGTCGCAGGATCTCAAGTTCCGCTGGCAGCGCCGCAGCAGTTCTGGCGGGAACACTGCTTCCACGATTTCCACCGCTTCCACCCCGCCCAACACTTGGGTGCGCTTGGTGCGCGCGGGCAGCACCATCACCGGTTATATGTCCGACGACGGCGCGAACTGGACGCAGGTCAACAGCCGCAACATCTCGATGGCCACGAATGTTTTCATCGGCTTCATCGCCGCTTCCGGCAGCACCAACTCGGTAAACACCGCCGTGTTTGCCAATGGTTTTGTAGTGCCATAAGCCAATCGTGAAAGCTCGTATCATGAAAACTCCGCTCACCCACGCGACTCTCGCGTTGTTTCTTTTTCTCGCGGTCAAACACGCCGCGAGAATGGCTCTTCCGACGACGCGACGGGAGTCGTCTCATTCTATTCCGCGAGTCAACAGCCACGACCTAGACTTGTCGCCGCAGATTCAATCTGCTTCATCGTTTGACATCACGGACATCACAACCATTGCCTCTGAACCCACCGTAGATGGCTGTGACGAGGGAATCGAACTCGTTTCCAAGTCAATCGAGGATGCGGATGTGCCCGCCTTTCTGGAGCACCTTGCTTCCAGGACGGGAGCGACCGAGATGGAACTGCGCAAGCTGCTGGTGCGCCGTTGGGCCGAGCGCGATGTCGCCGCCGCCGCCGCGTGGGCGATGCAATTTCCCGAGAGCACCACGAGGAGCAGCGTTCTCGAACAAGTTGCCATCGTCTGGGCAAACTCCGATATGGCGAGTGCCACCGACTGGTTGCGCGATCTGCCAGACGGTGAAAGCAAACAAGTCGCCACGCTAGCTGCTGCCTACGAAGCGGCCCGCACTGATCCGATGGCAGCGCTTGAACTTGCCAGCCAACTGCCGCCCGCGCGCGAACGGGACGAACTTCTGACTCATGCGGTGAGTCAATGGGCGACATCTGATTTTGCAACCGCAGCGGCATGGGCCGGAGAAATTCCTGAGTCCAACCTTCGCCAAGAGATGCTCGCCGCCATCGCGGTGGCGGCATCTGCTGAAGACGCGCCGGCTGCCGCCACATTTCTAGTCAACACACTCACCGCCGGTGAAACACAGTCGCGCGCCGCCGTATCCATCACCCAACGCTGGGCTCAAGTTACCCCGATGGACGCCGCCGCCTGGGTTTCGCAATTTCCAGAAATGCCCGTGCGCGATACCGCCGTGGAAAACCTCGTGGGACTTTGGGTGGTAAATGATTCCCAAACTGCGATGGACTGGTTGAACACATTGCCGGACGGATCACTTCGCACCACGGCCATCAACGCCTACGCGGCCAGCCTACCTCAACCTGACAACGCAACTTGGTCCAGATAACCGTCCCGCCATCAGGTCTCGAACCCTGCTGTGATCAAGTTATTCGCAGATGGGATCGCGAACGAATCGTTCCACCGAATGATCGCTGTCACCTTGGATTGTCCGCGCGATAAAAGGTCGTGAAGATTTACTGGGTGACAACGGCGAAGGTCGCACCGCGATTGGCGGGTGAATCAAGCTGATGGCGCGGCTGAATTCCCGCCGCTTCAACCTCCGGGAATTGACCCGACACGCTTCTTGACCCCACCGGGGAGCGTTCCCTCCACGCCCTGAATTGTTGGCTGCGCCTTTGTGCGGTCTAGTGAGTGCACAAAGAATATGCACGCCACGACACTCGCTCAACCCACCGAAAAACAGGAAGCCAAAATCCCCGAACCCCAGGTCACGGCGCTGATCAATTTGCTCGGCGACGAAGACCCGATGGTCTATCAAGCCGTCAAACAAAAACTCATATCGCTCGGCAGCGACACCCAGATCTGGCTTAAGCCCTGCCAACTCAGCGGCGACCCCACCCTCCGCAAGCACGCCAAGGACATCGTGCAACACTTCGACCGCGAAATCGCCGACTCACGCTTCATGGCTTACTGCCTCCAGGACGAATCCCAACTCGATCTCGAAAAAGGCGCGCTGCTCTTCGCGCAAACCCAGCATCCCGAAATCAACCCCGCCGCTTACAGCGCGTTGCTCGACGATATGGCGGGCGAACTCCGCGAATGGCTCTCCACCAGCGATCCCAAAGAACGACTCCTCGTCCGTGTGAACGAATTCATCTTCGGCAAACTCGGATTCACGGGGAACATGGAAAACTATTACGACCCGGACAACAGCTTCATCAACACTGTGCTGAATCGCCGCACCGGCAATCCCGTCAGCCTTTGCCTCGTATATGTTCTGCTCATGCGCCGCCTCGCGTTCCCCGTGTCGGGCGTAGGATTACCCGGCCACTCCGTCTGCCGCTTCATGTCCGCCACGGAAGAAGTTTATATTGATTGTTTCAACCTTGGAAAACTTCTCACCCGCAACGA
>JANPGI010000517.1:0-3121 GCA_031423875.1 Verrucomicrobiota bacterium
GTGACGGGCGCGTGGACTTCGTGGCGTCGAACTGGGGGCAAAACAGCAAGTATGAAGGATCGTATGACGAGCAGAGATCGCTTCGCATCTACCACGGAGATTTCAATGAGATGAACCGGGGGGAGATCGTGGAGGCGCACATTGATCCGTTCACGCGCAAGCTTGTTCCAGAACGTGATCTGACGGCGAGTGCCACCGCTGTGCCTTACATCCGGGGCAACACGCTGACGTTCCAAGCGTATGGCGAGGCTGACTTGGCGAAGATTTATGGCGACAAATTAAAGACAGCCTCAATGGTTGAAGCGAGAGAGTTGCGCTCCATGGTGTTTCTGAATCGCGGAGGAAAGTTTGAAGTCAGGCCTCTGCCGCTGGAAGCGCAGATGTCGCCCGCGTTCGGTGTCAACGTGGCGGACTTTGATGGGGACGGAAATGACGATGTGTTTCTAGCGCAGAATTTTTTTGCGGTGCAATGGGAGACATTGAGGAACGATGCGGGCCGAGGTTTGGTGTTGCTGGGAGACGGCAAAGGAAACTTCCGCGCGACGAGCGGCGACGAATCCGGGATCAAGATTTACGGCGAACAACGCGGCAGTGCGGTGTCTGACTACGATGCGGATGGCCGTGTGGATTTGGCGGTGGCTCAGGCCAACGACCAGACGAAGCTGTTGCGAAACATCAGGGCGCAACCCGGATTGAGGGTGAAGCTGGAAGGAGGCCCGGGGAATCCGCAGTGCGTAGGAGCAATAATTCGCGCGAAGACATCGGCTGGGCTTGGTCGGGCACAGGTGGTGACGGCGGGGGCGGGATATTGGTCGCAGGACTCGATGACATTGATCGTGACAAGTGCGGCGCAGATCACGGCGGTGCAGGTTCGCTGGCCGGACGGAACAATTGGGGACTATTCGGTAGCGGCGGACGCGAGATCAGTGACGCTCCAGCAGAAGTGAAATTTGTCACGGTATCATTCGCACACGACCCGCCCTCAGAACCGCCCGGCGATGATGTAGGTATATTTGTTCGTGCCCGATGCGTCCACCCTGTTTCACCCGGTTCGGATTTCAATTTGTGTCATTAGTTAGGAGTGACCCATTCCGGACTGACCCCTTCACTTTCTGGTCGTTTAAATCACCACGAAGTAATAGGTCTAACCTTTGCTCGGTCGGATACTGATCGGATTTAAAGTTTGAATAGGCAGTGCGATAATCAGCAAGCTGTGTCTTATAGAGATTTAATAGATTGTTCCTACCCCCTCCTTCAATTGCATCAACGAAGCTAGAGTAACAGCTTGATTCAAGTCGTTCGATAGCTCCGGAATAATTTGTTGCGCGAAGCTTTCTTAGAACATCAAAGCTTGCAATAAAATTATTGATTCGGAAATTTTCCGCAACAGATTGCTCTCCAGCTATACGGCCTTGCCTAAACCCTAAATAGTAAGCTCCAATAAATACAAAAACATTTAGCAGCAAAAAAACACATGTAATTATTTTTTTCATTTATCTCCTCTTCGTAATCGCACTGGCTGCTGACATGGGGTCAATTGATTGCCTCTTTGTCAGCTTTCCTGTTTTTATACCAATCCCAAACACCCTTTACACATTCTTTTGCCAATCCCCAAATGGGCTTTTTAGGTAGCGTGGGCTTCATCTCTGGCAGGGCGGGAATAGGGTTACTTGGAATATGGTTCGGATTTCTATCACAACCCTCCAAGCAACTTTCAAGTGTTTTTGTGAGATTGGCACCTCCTGCACCTCCTTTGATTAGTTTATTAATGTAATCATGGCATCTTGCCTTGCACCGGTCGGTATCAGTCTGGCCGTCTTGTAATCCGTATGCATCAATTTTAAGGTTTGGCGCATTTGCTACAAACACATACAAATTTAAGCCTCCCTCCTCCCCCAACGGATCCCTATTCAACCACCGCTGCAAACTCGGCACGTAGAAGCGATACCCGTAGTAGTAGAGTTCCCTTGACGGATTCCCATACCGGTTGAACGTCATCACTTCCTTGCTCGAAAACCGATACACGTTCGCCAAACCAAGCGACCCGCTGGCAGCCAGCAGATTCCCATACGCATCATACCGGTAACTCGCCGCCAACGTCTGCGCGCTGTTCACCAGATACGTGATGTTCCCATTGCCATCCGCATGATAGAAGTTATGCGTACTCCAGTTCCCGGCGGAATAGCCATGACTCCGCGCCAACATTCCACCAATTCCTCCCGCTCCTTCCAAGCTCCCACTCAAGTCCGTGCCCCGCGTGTAACTCACCGTGGGCGCATTCGCGGTGCTGCGTTCCTGAATCACCCGCATCCCATCATAGGTATAGAGCTTCCCGCCACTGGGCGACCATCCTCCTGATCCCCACGTATAATTCGTCATCGCCCGCAGCCGACCCTGACCGTCATAAGTGAAATCCGCTCGCGGGCTTCCTGACGAGCTTCCCGTCTTGTTCACCGAGATCAGTTGGTTCTCATCATCATACGAACACGGCAAATACTGCCCGTTCAACACACCGCTCCCGGACAAGTCCGACAGGTTGCCGTTCGAGTCCGAGGCGTGACTCCCCTCCGGCTCAATATTCAACTGATTCTTCACGTCCGAACCAAACGTCTGCAACGTCCCCGCGTTCGTCAGATAATTCAAATTCCAAGCCGTGTCATACTTGTAACCCCGATCCTCCGGGTTGGACGAACTATCCACCACGCTCAACTGCCCGATGCTGTCGTAACGGTTCGTTGACCAGTTCGCAGAGTTCGTCATCGTGTGCCGCTGATTACCCGCGTTGTAACCATACTCCGCTTTGTTCAACGTGGTGTGACTGGAGTTGTTCAACCGCGTGAACCGCATCCTCGCCACGCTGTCGTAATGATTCGTGATGTAACTGCCATTGGGCAGGGAAAGTTTCTTGATAAGCGCACTGCCCGGCGCGGTCGCCGTCAGCGTGTAAGCAAATGTTCCCGCTGGTGACACCACGCCCACCAACCGCTTGGCCGGATCATACCCAAACAAATTCGTCCAACTGCCTGTGGGCTGTGCCAGACTCAGGTTCGTCCGCAATCCGTTGTTGTAAAAATTCGTCACGGTATCATTCGCCCACGGGCCATCCTCAGTGAACAACCGC
>JANPGI010000518.1:0-5077 GCA_031423875.1 Verrucomicrobiota bacterium
CGAAAACGAGGTTAATACCAGCGATTCTCATTTCAAGCGCGTTGCTCCTAACTATGAGCAATCCATCTTCAGTATTTCCGCTTAGAAGCAGCACCTCAATTATTAGGCCCATATCATGCCAGACGAACGGAATCGGTAAGAGACTGTTGAATATTCCGCTTCTATCGGCATTAATCTGAATACTGAATGACCCAAAAGGCTCGCTCTCGTTTCCCCAAAGACCGACAAATGGAGAGTTGGTTGCCGTGGGATAGACTCGTTCGAGTTCGGCCAGTTGACTGGAATATTTGCTTTCTCGGTCTAACGCTTTAAGCAGGATAGACGATCTTAATTCAAGAGCCCACTTTGCTGCTGAAAATCTCCCGACTGATGTTACGTACGGATTTGCTCCATTGTCCAAAAGCAACGAAATCAGTTCAAGATTTCTGAGATAAATTGCAGTGTGTAAGGACCGATCCGAAGACATAGTCGTCGGTTTAAGCCCAGATTTCAGAAAGAATTTGACCACCGGCACGTTCTCGGAAAGTAAGGCGTTTGCTAGAATAATTCCGCCGTTATACTTTTTGAGTTCGGGAATCTTTCTTAAAATTATTGCAGCATATTTTTCATCCACGAGTTTCGTGCTGAAAAGGCCAGATAGCTTTTCCAAATTCTTGTCATTTTCAATACACCATTCGACGATTTCGATTTGGTTGCCTGCCAGTGCGTCTTCAACAATCAGAGATGAGCGAAGCTGTCCCTTTTCCGCCTCAGTTCGCTCAGATTTTATGACTTTGAATCTTTGTTGGATGTAATCCAAGTCACCATCGTAAGCTGCGTCTCGCAACTGGCTGAATTCTTCGTAAACACTAGACTTTGCCTCTGAACCGCCGGCACAGCAAACGTAGAAGCAAATCAAAGTGATTAAGAAACTCTTCATTTATGGCTACTTGGATTGCTGCACCTGCCTTGTAATCTCAAACGCCAAGTCCAGCGCCGCTTTCGCCGACTCGCCGCTGACGCGCGGGGTTTGTTTCTCGCGCACGCACTTCACGAAATGTTCCAACTCCAATTTGAGCGGCTCGTCTTTCTGGATCGGCACCGGCTCACGCACGATGCGTTTGCCGCCGAACTCGCTCACGATGGTCGAGTCGCGCGAGGCCAGCAGCTTCTTGAGCAAGGAACTTTCCTCCTCGCCATCGCGGGCGATGCGATAGATGAATCCTTCCTGCGCACGGTAATCAAGCGAGATGTAGCAGGTGTTGTCCGGGCCGCTGAACACGCGAATCTTCCGCATCCGCTCCGGACTGATGCGGCTGACGGTGAGATTGGCCACGCAACCATTCGCGAAACGCAGACGCGCGTTGGCAATGTCCTCGCTCTTGCTCAACACGGGAATTCCCACCGCGTCCACACTGACGACAGGCGATTTCACGAACGCGAGCACCACATCCAGATCGTGAATCATCAAGTCGAGCACCACGCCGATGTCCGTGCTGCGCGCAGGATACGGCGAGAGGCGGTGCGTCTCGATGAAGCGCGGTTGCGTGGCGACAGATTCGAGATAAGTGAAAACCGGATTGAACCTCTCGACGTGTCCGACTTGAAGCACGCAGTTATTTTCCTGCGCCAACTTGACCAACTCGGTCGCTTGATCAGCGTCGTCGGTCATCGGCTTCTCGATCAAGACGTGTTTGCCCAACTTCAAACATTGTTTCGCCAGTTCGTAATGCGTGACGGTGGGCGTGACGATACTGACGGCCTCCGCATCTGCGATAGCTTCTTCAATTGAGCCGAGCGCGTGGGTGCGATGCTTCGCGGCGATGTGCCGGGCGACTTCGTGATTGGTGTCGTAGATGCCCACCAAGTCCGCCTCGCGCGTCGTGACGAGTTGGGCGTAGATGCGAACGTGTTCCTTGCCGAGCGAACCTGTGCCGAGAACGGCGACTTTGACCTTCGATGCCATTCAGCAGATTAGGCAACAAAGACGCGGTGTTGAAAGGGTAAAGTAACTGCGACCAATTCGAGTCAGGAAAATGGAACGCTGCGTTCACGCGGCAGAACTAACGATGACGTCTGGTGCTGCCGGATAAATCCGGCGTTCCGAAAGAGAGACGCGCTCTGACACTTCGGCAACTACGCTCGTTTGTAAATCGGCTTCGCCACCACCACAGCGGCAGTGCGACGTCCGCGCGCTTCGATCTCGATGACTGTTCCAACTTTCGCGAACTCCGGCGGCACGTAACCCATGCCGATGCCTAGATTGAGCGATGGACTTTGTGTGCCGCTCACGACTTGCCCGACTGCTGCGCCGTTCGCCCAGATTGGATAACCGGGACGCGGCGGTGCGCCTTTGTCCGTGAGCTTGAACGCCACGCACTTTTTCTTCGTGCCAATCGCTTTTTGTTCCGCCAACACGCTGCGCCCGATGAATTCACCTTTGTCCAAAGCGACAAAAAACCCTACGCCCGCTTCGATTGGCGTCGTCTGCTCGTCCAATTCGTGACCGTAGAGCGGATAACAAACTTCCGTGCGTAACGTGTCGCGGGCGCCGAGTCCACACGGCTTGATGCCAAAAGATTTTCCTGCGTCGAGAAGTTTGTCCCACATCTTCACGATGGTCTCCGCGCGTCCGACGATTTCAAATCCATCTTCGCCCGTGTAACCCGTACGCGAAACCATCATCGTCGCACCGGCGAAAGGAAAGCCACCGATCTCGTTCTTCTTCAGATCGGTGACGCGCGCGACACGCATCGCACAGGTGGACACGCCGGAGAAACAGCCATCAATGAATTCCTTCACGCGCGGGCCTTGTACCGCCACGGCAGAATAATTATTGGAAGCATCGCTCATCGTGAGATCGTTTGGACGACCGAACGCCGTCGCCTGTTTCTGCAACCACGCTACGTCGGGTTCGATCCGCGATGCGTTGATGACGAGAAAGAAAACATTCGCAGACAGGCAGTAGGCGTAAAGATCGTCAATCACGCCGCCGCTCTCATTGCACATGAGTGTGTATTGGCCGAGGCCGGGCGTGAGTTTTCGGATGTCGTTCGTGAGAATCTTATTCAGAAACTCCGTGGCAGCCGTGCCGCTTACAGTGACTTCGCCCATGTGCGAGATGTCGAAAATCCCGGCGGCATTTCGCACGGCGAGATGTTCGTCCGTGATGCTCGTGTATTGCACGGGCATTTCCCAACCGCCGAACTCAATGAGTTTGCCGCCAAGTTTTTGGTGGGCTTCGTAAAGTGAAGTTCGTTTTAACATGAAATTATTTTAGCCACAGATTAAACACGGATTAAACACAGATATTTTACGGTTTAACAGCGAGTACTAAAAAAATTCAGCATCTGTGTTTCATCTGTGAAAATCTGTGGCTGATTTCAACCCCACTTCTCCGTCTTCATCTGCGCCTTGGGCACGTTCAATCCGTGCAGCACAAGTTCCTCGGCAAATTCCACCAGCGCATTCGGGCCACACGCGTAGAACACTGTGTTCGGCAGATCGTGTATCTGTTCCTTCAACCACTCCGGCGAGATGCGACCTCGGCGACCAGTCCACGGATCTTGCTCGCTCAAGCGCGTGCAGGTGACGAAGAAATTAAAGTTCGGATTCTCCGCCGCCAGATTGCGAAACTCTTCGTTAAAAATGATGTCGTTCGTGGTGCGAACGCTGTAAAGCACGGTGATCTTCGTATCGAGATTTCGCCGCGTGGCCTCGCGCACAAATCCACGGAACGGCGTCACACCTGAACCGCCCGCGATGCAAATGAGTTGTTTGCCCGGCGCGTAGTCTGGCAGGAATTTTCCCGCAGGCGGCAGCACGAACATCTTGTCGCCCGCTTTCGCCCAATCCACCACGCGCGTGCCCATCTTGCCATCGCGCTTCACAGTCACCTCATACGCGCCGCGATCCAGCGCACAGGACGAGAGCGAGTAAGCGCGTTTGTAACCGGGCGTGTCCGGCCAGCACACCGTGATGAATTGCCCGGTGAGAAATTCAGGATTGTGACCGTCCGGCCACTTGAGCCGAAGCGTCTTGGTGTCCGGCAACTCAGTGGTCACCGATTCGATGGTCATCTCAATTGGTTCGCGTGCCATAACATCAGGAAAAGTGTGGCGAGAATAATTGAAGCGCGCGGCGAGTAAAGAAGATGTCGGTAGTGGGCGTGTATTGGATTTGAATACCTCGCCATGTCCGAAAGCGGCGTAAAGCCTCTTCCCGTTTTCACCAGAGCCCACAAGAAAATCCTGCAAGCCATCACCGAAGCCAAAACTCAAGAACTCAAAAAGGCCGCCGCTTAACCAACTCCCTTCCCACGTTTTATGAGTTTGTGAGTTTTGGCTCGGACTTTCCTGAGTTCCTGAGTTCCAACTTAAAATTTCTCGCAAGTCTCCCGTTCATTTATATCCTGTTCCCCCGATGTTTTACTTTGATTACAACGCCACCGCGCCCGTCATGCGCGAGGCCCGCGACGCCTGGCTCGAAGCCACCGAGAAGATTCACGGCAATCCCTCCAGCCCGCACGCCTTCGGTTTGGCCGCTAATAAAGCACTCGTCGAAGCCCGCGAAAAACTCGCGCACCACATGGGTTGCCATCCCGCCGACATCATCTGGACCAGCGGCGCAACCGAAGCCAACAACATGGCCATGCATCACTTCGCGCAAACCCTCGACGCGAAGAGCGAAGTCTGGATCAGCGCCATCGAACATCCCTGCGTGCATGATTCCTCGCGCCACTATTTCGGCAAGCGCGTGAAAACCATTCCCGTCACGCACGACGGCGTGGTGGACATGGAATGGTTCGCCACAGAAATGGCCGACACGCGACCCGGCGTCGTCTCCGTGATGTGCGCCAACAACGAAACCGGCGTCATCCAACCCTGGCGCGAACTTCTCGCCATCTGTCAGGCGTATGAAGTCCCGTTCTTCACCGACGCCGTGCAATGGCTCGGCAAAATGCCATCCAAAGATCTGGGTGCTTGCGATTTCATCACCGGCGCCGCGCACAAATTCGGCGGCCCGCGCGGCGTGGGATTTCTCAAAGCCCCGCACAAGAGCAAAATCAATTCACTCCTCTTCGGCGGCAAACAGGAAC
>JANPGI010000519.1:0-7062 GCA_031423875.1 Verrucomicrobiota bacterium
CAGGCAGGCGGCAACGTCTTGTTTAGCTGGCCGATCACCAACGGATACAGCTTCAACCTTTTTTCTACGACCAATCTTGCTGCGGCAGGAAGTTGGACGATGACTGCGGCGCCCGTAAACACCAACGGTGGACAGATCGTGGTGACGCAATCTCCAGATACAAGCGCAAGATTCTTTCGTCTCCAGCGCCCTTGAGCGGCCTGACGGATGTTACAAGTTGCAAGTTGATCGCATTTGCGCGTCACGAACCTGCAACTTTCAACCTGCTAAACCTGCAACCATTCCCTTCGCCGCGTTAGTCCAACTACCAGAGACGCTCCGCTTAGAAAGGAGAGGTTGGGGTGGAAATCCCTCACGCGGCACCAATTTCAGGAATCTGATTGACGAACCTGTTCACGCTTTCTTTCGGAACAGTCGGCTGATCACCACCACTACGATCAATCCACCAACGGCGATGGCACCATAAAAAATCCGGGTCTCTTGTGGAATGCTTCGAATGTCGGCGAGCGGTTGTTCCGGCGCGATCTCTTCAGTCTCTGACTGAGAATGCGAAGCGCGGCTTGGGATCGGATTGTGTATCCGCAAGATCGCCCGCTCACATTTTCCGATCACGCGATAAAGCTGATTGATCTCCAGCATCTCCGCTTCGGTGAGTTTGCGCTTGGGAAGGGAGCGATTCGTGTAAAACAACTTTGTCATCGCGTTGAATTCCAATTCCGCACCGAGAAAAACGAGCTTGGGATTCAAATCCGACGTGACGTATTTGTTTTTCGCATAGATCAATTCTTGCGACTGACGGATGTCCACCGTGTTGAAGTTAGGCTTGTTGGCTCCATCGTGAAACCAGCCGGGGCTGAAAACGAACACGTCCATATTGGGCGTTTTCGCGAACGCTCGCACAGGCTTGTTCACAATCTGCAAGACGCGCTGGTACGCATTGGTCATCTCAAGTTCAAGCGCGGCCTGAGTTTGGTTCGTGGTCGCAACCAGATTCGTCTGCTGGGCATGGATGCTGGGCGAGAAACACAGAGTCACGAGCAGCGCAGAGATTAACATCGCAACGAGCGTGCTGTTGCTTCTGAGTAAATATCCGGGATTCATGCGCGCATTGTTTCGCGAACAATTCCAGACGTCAATGCTCCAACCCGGCTTGCGACGGCGCGGCAGAGAATTAGTTTTGCCTGCAGGCATTAAAGTGATGCAATGGACTTTTAATCCGTAGAACGGGGCGCATTACCCTGGTGAGCCACCAGCCTTCGCCCGTTGCATTGCGTTCTTCTACTTCAGCACCGCGTCGTAGATGGTTTTCTTTACGCCGAATTCCGTGTCCCACTGATACGGCATGATCTGTTCGAGTGTCACCACGATCAATTTATCCTTGGGGCTGGCCCAGTAATGCGTGGAAGCCGCGCCGCCCCAGCCGTATTCACCGACGTGACCAGCCGGATCCCAACTCGTGATCTTCGTGCGCACAGAGAAGCCGAGGCCGAAGCCGGTGCCGGGACGTTTTTCGTTGCCGAAATATATCGGGAACGCCGCTTTGGGAAGTTGATCGCTCGTCATGAGTTTGACCGTCTTCGCTTTCAAGATGCGTTTTCCGTCGAGCTTGCCGCCTTGTTCGATCATCGCGAGAAAGCGCATGTAATCGCGCGCCGTGCCGACCAATCCGCCGCCGCCGGAGAAGAAGGTGGTCGGCTTTGCGTATTTGGATTCAGCGGGAGCATCCATCACGACGAGGCCGTTGGTGGAGCGACGGTAGTTGGCCGCGAACCGCGCCAGTTTTTCCGGCGGAACACTGAACGCAGTGTCGGTCATGTCGAGCGGCTTGAAGATCGCCTTGTCGAGAAACACGTCGAGGCTTTCGCCACTCGCCACTTCGATGACGCGTCCCAACACATCAATGCCGGCGCCATACACCCAATCCGTTCCGGGATCGAACGCGAGCGGTACTTGCGAGAGTTTCTCCGCCATCTCCGCCAAGTTCGCAGAATCGAGTGGTTTCAGACGACTCCACGATTCCTTGTGCGCGTCCGGTCCCGCGCCGTAGGTGATGCCGCAGGTGTGAAGCATCAAATCTTTGACTGTCATCGGACGTGTCGGCGTGCGGAGTCCGTTGGTCGTCGCCACTTTGAGGTTGGCGAAACTGGGGATGTATTTGGACACCGGATCGTCCAATCCGATCTTGCCTGCATCACACAGAGTCAACGCTGCTGCCGTCGTGATCGCCTTACTCATCGAGTAGATGCGGAAAATGGTATCGGGTTTCATCGGCTTGTTCGCCTCGCGATCCATCAAGCCGTAAGAGTGGAAGAACCCGATCTTACCTTGATGCGAAATCATGACGATGCCGCCGGCGATTTTTTGGTCGGCAACCTGACGCTCCATGAACTTGTCCACCTCGGCGAGTTTGGTTTCAGACAAGCCAGCCTTGACCGGAGACACCTGTGGAAGTTCGCGCGCAGACAGGGTGATCGCCAGCGATGCGAAGATTGCGCAAAAGAGAAGCGGATTTGTTTTCATGGTTGATTGATGGAATCACCCGCAGCTTAGGATTCGGAGGATTCCCACCTCAAGCCAAACGGTGAACATTTTTCCGAAGCACCAACTGGCCTCCTTATTCATTCCGCTCGCTGCACCCGGACGAAGGCAGCTCGTGCCACACTCGCGTGGCGGTGTGGACTCGTGGGAAAACCTCGTCTGGTCCGCGAAGGACGTGAATCAGCGCAAGGCCGACCGCCTCCCGCACGAGGCCAGCCTGCGACTGCTCAGTGTTCCGCGCGCACCGAGGAACTGCCAGTGACGCAATGTTTGCGCAAGCCTGAAGGCTTTCGGGCCGCCGAGTGGAAACTGTTCCTGAATGAATAAACCAACGGGAGAGCGGGCGCGGATGGAACTGAAAACTTCATCCGCGCTTTGATCTCAAATCACAAAGACTGGACGTGTTCGGACGGAGGATTATGGAGTCGCCAAGGCGGCGAAACTAGCAGGAATGATTTCCTAAGCAGGCATCGGATGGGGTCGGTTCTGCTCCGAAGTGGAAGCCACAATGATCTTCATATCCGAACGGAAACTCACGGTCGTAGAACTTGGAGAAGATGATTTTGACCTTGGCGACGAGCTGGATGTATCGCGACGACACGCTCTCCAGATGCGCTTGAAGTGGCTCTTGCACATCGGTTTCAACTACTGGGGCCGTGGTATGGCTTGCCGTGGTCATACCGAAATATGGTGTTCGATTACGGAAATGACCAGAGGTTTTTACGGATGATGACTTTCTAGGCTGACATAAAAGTGTCAACGCGCGCAGGTTTCGCGTCGGTTGGTGGCTTTGATGCCCTTGGGAATGTCGCTCGCTTGCTTGGATTTACTGGTAAAAGGCGTGTCTCCGTGTTGAAGGGCTTCGGGCGAGCAGGCCGCCCGAAGTCTGAGTAAACCGGGGGGCGACTCACCAGAAATGGTTTGGCAACGTCGCGCTCACTGCTTCCCCTTTACCAGCGAATCCACCACGCCGGGATCGGCGAGGGTGGAGACATCGCCAATCTGATCGGTCTGGTTCTCGGCGATCTTGCGGAGAATACGGCGCATGATTTTTCCAGAGCGCGTCTTCGGCAGGGCGGGCGCGAATTGGATTTTATCCGGTGCGGCAATCGGCCCGATTTCCTTGCGGACGTGCGCGATGAGTTCTTTTTTTAATTCGTCACTCGACTCGACGCCGTCCTTGAGCGTGATGAAGGCGTAAAGGCCCTGGCCTTTGATGTCGTGCGGCATCGGGGCGACGGCGGCCTCTGCCACTTTCGCGTGACTCACCAGCGCGCTCTCAACTTCCGCTGTGCCGATGCGATGACCGGAGACGTTCACCACATCGTCCACGCGTCCCATCAGCCAGTAGTCGCCATCCGCATCCACACGGCAACCGTCGCCGGTGAAGTAGAGGTTTTTGAACATCGTGAAATAGGTATCAATGAAACGGTCGTGCTCGCCCCACGTCGTACGCATGATGCCAGGCCAAGGTTTTTTGATGCAAAGTTTGCCACCTTCGTTCGGCCCACACTCTGTGCCGTCGTCGCGCAACACGACTGGCTCGACGCCAAAGAACGGGCGGCTCGCGCTGCCCGGTTTCAACGTATGCGCGCCCGGCAATGCGGTGATGAGCATCCCGCCCGTCTCCGTCTGCCACCATGTGTCCACGATGGGGCAGCGCTCACGACCAATGACGCGGTGATACCACATCCACGCTTCAGGATTGATCGGTTCGCCGACCGAACCGAGCACGCGCAGTGAACTCAAATCATATTTGTCCGGCCATTCTTCGCCCAGCCGGATGAGCGACCGGATGGCTGTGGGTGCGGTGTAGAACGCGGTGACTTTGAACTTCTCCACGATTTTCCAGAACCGTCCCGCGTCAGGAAAAGTCGGCACGCCCTCAAACATCAGCGACGTTCCGCCGATGCAGAGCGGCCCATAAACCAGATACGTGTGCCCCGTGACCCAGCCGATGTCCGCCGTGCAGAAATAAATATCATCGTCATGAATATCGAACGTGTATTTCGTCGTGAGCGCGGCGTGCAGCAGATAACCAGCGGTGCTGTGAACGACGCCCTTGGGCTTCCCGGTAGAGCCGCTCGTGTAGAGCATGAACAGATTATCCTCTGCGTTCATCACGGCTGGCGCGCAGTCAGGAGACGCATTCGCCATCACGTCATGATACCAGACGTCACGCCCGGCGGTCATGTTGCACGGCGTGTCGTTGCGTTTGAACACAATGACCTTCTCGATCGTGGGCGTGGATTTGAGCGCTGCGTCTGCGATGTCTTTGAGTAAAACCGGTTTGCCTGCGCGCACACCGGCGTTGGCGGTGACGAGCAGTTTACAGGTGGAATCATTGATGCGTCCGCCGAGCGAATCTGCGCTGAACCCGCCGAACACGATGGAATGAATCGCGCCGATGCGCGTGCAGGCGAGCATCACGACCGCAGCCTCGACCACCATCGGCATGTAGATGGAGACGCGGTCGCCCTTCACGATACCGAGTGATTTGAGCACGTTAGCGAATTTGCAAACTTCAGCGTGCAACTCCGCGTAGGTGACGCGGCGCACTTCATCCTCGCCTTCACCCTGCCAGATGATGGCGGTCTTGTTGCGCGTTGCGGTCTTGAGATGACGGTCGAGACAATTGACGCTCAAGTTGAGTTGGCCATCGGCGAACCAAGTGTGCTCAATCTTCCGCGCCGCCGTGTCCCAAGTGTAATTACACGCCTGCGTCGGCCTTTTGAACCAATCGAGTTCACCTGCCTGTTCCAGCCAGAACGTGTCGGGGTCATTGATCGAGCGCGCATACATCGTCGCGTAAGTCGCGGCATTGATATGGGCACGTTTTACAGCGTCAGCCGATGGCGGGAACGTGCGACCTTCTTGTTGGAGGGATTCTGTGGAAATGGTTTTTGCCGGTTGGGTCATAATGATTTGGCGATGCGTGATTCTGCGTCGCCCATTTCCGCAAAATCAGCGCGCGGTGTCAATCGTGCGGGAAACGTTTTGGAATCTGCGCTTGCCGCAGGGGAAGTTTCATAAGCAAGATGTCGGCAATCGAACTCGCGATGACCACCACAGACACCGAAATCAGCGTCGTAATTCCGTGCCATAACGAACAGGACAACCTGCAACCGTTGGTCGCAGCCATCTGCTCCGCGCTGGATCCGCTCGAACGCACTTACGAGATCATCGTCACTGATGATCAAAGCAGCGATGGAAGCTGGGCTTTGCTGCAAAAGATGTGCGCGAGCATTCCGCAACTCCGCGCCCAACGCTTTGAAAAACAGTCCGGCCAATCTGCCGGGCTTTGGGCGGGAATGAGAGCCGCACGCGGCAAGATCATCGTCACGCTGGATGCCGACATGCAGAACGATCCAGCAGATTTGCCGAAGTTGCTCGCGGGTTTGGACAAGGCGGATTGCGTCTGTGGTTCGCGCGTCGAAGCGCGTGGCAAGGGTGATGGTTTCGTGCGTGTGGCGTCATCCCGCATCGCCAACGGCATCCGCAACAAACTTTCCGGCGAGACGATCACGGATGCGGGTTGCTGCTATCGCGCGTTCAGACGCGAGTGCATCACGGAGGTGAAATTCTTCAACGGCGGGCATCGCTTCCTGCCCACGCTCATCAAGATGGAAGGCTTCACCGTCATCGAAGTGCCCATCAGCCATCACCCGCGCGCGGCAGGGCAGGCGCATTACGGCGTGTGGAACCGGCTGTTCAAATCATTCTATGATCTGCTGGCCGTGCGCTGGATGAAGACCCGGATGCTGCGATTCAAAGTGGTAGATCGGGTGAATTAAGCCGAAACTCAGAAACTCAAAAAAGGGACTTGGATATTTACTCTTCTATGAGTTTTTGAGTTTCGGCTTCATTTCGACTCTGCCTGCTTCCGCGCTTTCTCATTCTTCGCCCGTTGTTCAGCAAAAAATGTTTGCAGCAACAAGCGACATTCCTCCTCGCGTACGCCCTTGGTGATTTCGCATTGATGATTCAGCGTCGGGAATTGCAGCAAGTTCATCGCGCTGCCCGCCGCGCCGCCCTTGGCATCGCTCGCGCCGAAGACTACACGCGCGAAACGCACATGGACAATCGCCCCGGCACACATCGGGCACGGCTCTTTGGTGACGTAAAGCGTGCAATCGTTCAGCCGCCAATCGCCCACGGCTTCCTCAGCTTGCGTGATGGCGAGCATCTCGGCGTGCGCCGTGGCGTCCTTGAGCAACTCCACCTGATTGCTCGCTCGAGCGATGATTCGCCCTTCGCGCACGACGACCGCGCCCACGGGCACTTCTTCTGCCTCGTAAGCCTTCGCTGCCTGCCGCAACGCTTCGCCCATGAAGTAGTGGTCGCTTTGCAGATCAATGATTGGATCATCCATGAATTCAGGCTAGAGGCTCATGGCTGTGGGCGACAGAAAAAATCTGGTCCGGCCTTTATCTCGGGTGTGATTAGAGTCGGGTGAGGGTAATCGCCTGACTAAATTGGTAGGGCGCGTCACTCCGTGCGCGCCGTCGTCTGTCTGGCCAAGCC
>JANPGI010000520.1:0-1775 GCA_031423875.1 Verrucomicrobiota bacterium
AAATTCGGGAGGCAAATTCGGCATCAGAAAGGCCGCCGT
Organism: Verrucomicrobiota bacterium; assembly: GCA_031423875.1. Lineage (GTDB taxonomy): Bacteria > Verrucomicrobiota > Verrucomicrobiia > Limisphaerales > JADLHS01 > JADLHS01. Next base: position 40 of record JANPGI010000520.1, read on the forward strand.
GCTCGGCTGGTATGATGCGGAAAAAATCGCGAGCCATTATTGGAACACCAAGTCAACCTCCGATCCGAACGACCGCGACCACGATGGCTGGCTCAACGGCCATGTTGAGAAATGGGCCGAGGCCATCCGCAAAGCCGACCGCGAGTTCGATTTCGCCGCTTACGATTTGAACCACAACAAAGTGTTGTCGGCGGACGAACTCGGGATATTGATCGTCATTCCACAGAAAGGGCCATTCGGAACCAATCGTGGTGTGGCTGGTCGCGAGTTTCCCAAAAAGGAACCGCTGATCGTAGATGGCGTGCGCATCGGAAGCATTGCAGAAGTTTATACCGGCCTTCCGCCCAATCTCGGCGTGTCGGCACACGAACTGGCGCATCTTTTCCTGGGCGCGCCGGATATGTATATGTCGGGGCCATGGCCATTCGCGGCGCGTGACTACTCCATCATGGATCATACTTACACGACGGCGCATTTCGATCCGTTCATCAAATTGAAGCTCGGCTGGTTGAATCACACGGTGGTCACCAACAGCGGCTCGTTCTCCCTCAAAGACGTGGAGACACAACGCGAAGCCCTCATTCTCTTTGACCCGGTGCGCGGTCCGAAAGAATATTTCATCCTGGAAAATCGTTGGCGCGGCTCTTCTTACGATGCCGGGGTCGCAACCGCCGGCCACGGCATTCCTACCAACGGCCTCGCGATATGGCACATCGTCGAAGCCCCGGAACTTCTCAAAACAATCAAACCGCCGATGAAGGGAGATGGCGAATGGGAAGTAGGCGAATGGGGACGGCGGGGCGTACGATTGATCCGCGCCAACGGCGGCCAGCCCACTTCGGATGCACTGGCGCTTTTTAACAAGCCCGGTGAAAAAATCTCCGGCAACACACATCCCGCGCACCTTCGGTGGATTGATAATTCGCCCAGTCGTTTTTCTGTTGAATTACTCAGTCAGCCCGGCGCGACCCTCCACCTTAAGATCGTGGTTTCCGATCAGTGAAACGATCCCACGCGAGCATCTCCAAGCTCCGGCAAATCATCTCAATGCGAACCGTCTTGGTGGCTCGATGAAGTGCAATTCCGCCAGTCGAAAAATCGCGATTGCTCTTAACAACCATGGCATTATTCTTAAAATATGACCGCAGCCCTGAAAAACCTTGCTGAAACGGTGGAGGAACTTCCCGCGAAAGATCGCGCCTTTCTTGCCGAACGCCTGCTGGTCAGTCTGGAAGATGCCGACCTTGAGCAGCAATGGACCGACGAAGCCGTTCGCCGTCGCGACGAAGTGCGATCCGGCAAGGTGAAGCCTGTTCCCGCCGCTGAAGTTTATCGCCGCATCGAACGCCTGCTGGCCAAGTGAGGCACGAATTCCATCCCGAAGCCGCTTTGGAATTCGAGGAGGCGGTTCGCTTTTACAAGGAACGCGGGCGCAATCTCGGCAAACGGCTCGCGCGCGAGGTCAAGACCACCATTCGGAAGATTGTCGCCACGCCTGACCGCTGGCGCGTGCTGGAGGAAGATGTGCGGCGCTGCCTCGTGCGCGTGTTTCCTTACTCCGTGCTCTACACCATCGAAGCCGACTACGTTCTCATCATCGCCGTCGCGCACGCGAAACGGCAGCCGGGCTATTGGCGGCATCGGTTGTCATATCGCCCGGTGCGCTGATCGGTTGCCTGATTTCTTCAAACGGTAGCGCCGAAGTTCCAACGCCACTTGTGCCAGCTTCAAGCCCA
>JANPGI010000521.1:0-19199 GCA_031423875.1 Verrucomicrobiota bacterium
CACCTCGCTGAAGCGAGGTGTTAATGAGACCGTGACCGCCGCCACGCCACTATTTCACAGGTGTCAGTTCTGGCGAAAGTTTTTTGAGTCGGAAGTTGCGATACTCAATCTTCATGGGCGGGCCGACGTGGACTTGCACGCCGAGCAATCCGTCGAACTTGCGATTCATCACATCATCATCTACCACCACGCTCATGACGTGGCCGTTGACCAAGTGCGTCATCGTGTTGCCACGGACGATGAGGTGAACCTCATTCCAGTCTTCGCTCTTGATGAAAGTCGCAAGCGCATCCTTGTCGCCAACCGAGCCAATGATGCGCGATTTGCCGTCAGCATCCACGCGGCTGATGTCGCCGCGTAGCGCGAGAAAGGTACGGCCCTTCTCCTCGTAGTTCTGCCCGGTGTATTTGTTCGCGCCGTCAATATCCGACTGATAACCGCGCATCGCGAACGGTGAATTGGTGATCTGCACGCTGCGATAATTGATGCCGCTGTTGCCTTTGGCCGAAACGCGATACTCGACCTTCAACTCAAAATCCTGCGTCGTGCCGCCGCGCCAGATGATAAATGAGTTTTGTTTCAGCAACGTCTCCGGTGTGACCTCGCCAACAAGACAGCCACTCTCAACGCGCCAGTATTTCGGATCGCCTTCCCAGCCATTCAGCGTTTTGCCATCAAAGATGAGTTCAAAACCGGCAGTGTCATTCGTGCCCGGCGTGGGATAAATCTGTTGGGCCCGCACGAATGGAGCAGCCAGCAGCATCGTAATCAAGATTGCTACGGCAGCGGCCCGCCGGGGATTCAATCCGAAGGACTGAAATAAATCAGCCGGGGGTTGCGCACCCGCGACATCTTTCGAGTGTCGTAAGCGATCACGCCTTCCCGGAAAGGTGGCGGCGGAACAAGGAGCGAGCGATTGGTTCATAACGGATGCCACGCATCATATTTCACCCGGTTCGGAACGGGCAAGGTTTTCAATTCATCCAAAAATTGATGTTAAAAAATTAAAGCCGCTTCCCATCGGAGAGGGATTGCGTTAAACCATCGCCACACCGGATGCCGCCACACGACGAAGATCATCAAGCCATTTCGGCGGAGGCACCCGCTCCGCCATCGGCGGGCCAGCCTTATCTGGCAACCTTGTTTCTCAGTCCGTCGCTGGCGTGGGTGATTCTGGTCATTTTCCTCGGCATCACCACGCTGGGTTGGTGGGTGGCGCAGAGTTACGTCGAGCAACGGGCCCACGAGCGGTTTCAGAACGAAGTGAATCGCGCGGAACTGCTCATCACCCGGCGGATGCTCACGTTTGAAACGATGTTGCGCGGGGCCGAGGGATTGTTTCGCGCCAGCGACGAGGTGACACGGGAGGACTGGGGTAACTACGCGGCAGCCTTGCGGCTCCCGGAATTTTACGTGGGCGTCCAGGGGCTGGGTTTTGCCGCCTGGATTTCGCCGGGAGAAAAAGCGGCCTTGGAGGAGCGGATTCGCAGCGAGGGTTTTCCCGACTTCACGATCAAACCACCGGGACAGCGCGAGGAATACGCGCCCATCATTTATTTGGAGCCGTTCGCGGGGCGGAATCTGCGCGCGTTCGGTTTCGACATGTGGAGGGAACCAGTGCGGCGGGCCGCGATGCGCCGGGCGTGCGACTCCGGCGAACCCGCGCTCTCCGGGAAACTCACGCTCGTGCAGGAAACGGATGTGCAGCCCGGCGTGCTCTTGTACGTCCCGGTGTATCGGCCGGATCAATCCCCCAACACGGTGGCCGACCGCCGCGCGCACCTGCGCGGCTGGGTTTACAGCCCGTTTCGGATGCGCGACTTGATGAAAGGCATTCTCGGCAATCCCAATCCCGAAATCGGTTTTGAGATATTTGACGGTACGGAGTTGAGCGATGCCAATCAACTTTTTGACAGCGACTTTGAGATCCACGATGCCCGCGACCTTCCTGCCCCGCAGCCCGCGACGCGACAGGAGCAGCGCCAGATAACATTTGCCGGACAACCGTGGACGTTGCGTTTTTACACCCGACCTCCGTTTGATACCGCCACCGCCAGCAAGCAACCACTGCTCATCGCAGCCAGCGGGTTAGTAATTGACGCGCTCCTCTTTGCCATCATCTGGTCGCTCGCCGGGCAGGGCAAACGCGCGGAAGCCGTGGCCGCGCGCATGACGATGGATTTGCGCGAGGCGGGCGCGCAACTCAACCAGAGTAACAAAGCACTCGCGGCCAAGTCGCAAAATCTCGCGGAGTTGAACGAAGCCCTCTGGCGGACAATCGGAGCAACGCCCACGCCCGGCGGCAGCGCCCCCGCCGGGCCAGAGCGCTTGACCGATCCCGAGCGCCTCGCCGCGCTCGCCCAAACCCATTTGATGGACTCGCTGCCCGAGAAACAATTTGATCGCTTCACCAAGCTCGCATCCGATTCGTTGCGCGTGCCGGTGTGCCTCATCAGTCTGGTGGATGGCGAACGGCAGTTTTTCAAAAGCGCCGTGGGCCGCGCGACGGCAAACGCCGCTCACGCATTCGTTCTGTCAGCATGTCGTCACGTCCGGCCTGCCGTTGGAAGTTGCCGATGCGCGGAGCCATGAGTTGGTTAAAGACAACCTCGCGGTGTGCGATCTCGGCGTGATCGCATATCTCGGCGTACCGCTCACCACGCCGCAAGGGCAGACGCTCGGCAGCTTGTGCGCGATTGATGGTCAGCCGCGCGTCTGGACTGCCGAGGACCGCACGATCCTCGAAAGCATCGCGCGCTCATTGCTCACGGAGATCGCGGCGCATTCCAAAGTGGAGGAGTTGCGTCGAAGCCGGGAACGGTTTGAATTGGTGGCGCGCGGTGCAGTGGACGGCATCTGGGATTGGAACGTGGTGACGAACGAGGATTATTTCTCGGAGCGCTGGTGCGAGCTGCTTGGCTACTCGGCGAGCGAATTGCAGCCGCATTTTGAAACCTGGGCCAGCCATCTGCATCCCGAGGATAAAGCCCGCGCCATTGCCGCCGCACGAGCGCATTTGGAAAACCGCACGCCGTACGATCTCGAATACCGGTTGCGCCTCAAGTCCGGTGCGTATCGTTGGTTTCGCGCCAGCGGCCAGGCGCGCTGGGATGAAGCGGGCAAACCCTTACGCATGGCGGGTTCGATCAACGACATCACCGAACGCAAACACGCCGAGCAACAAGTCCAGGCCGCGCTGCACGAGAAGGAAGTGTTGCTGAAGGAAATCCATCATCGCGTCAAAAATAATCTCCAAGTCATCTCCAGCATCCTGCAAATGCAGGGCCGCGCCATCGCCGATCCGCACTACCGCAACATCTTCAACGAGTGCCAGGATCGCGTGCGCACGATGGCGTTGGTGCATGAGAAACTTTACCGCTCGCACAATCTGGCGGCGATTGATCTGGCAGAGGAAATCCGCGAACTCGGCGCCATGCTCGCCAGTTCGTATGGGCGACCTGGCGTGCAATTGCTCGTCCAAGCGGAGCCGGCTTCCGTGGACATCGAGGTGGCCGTGCCGTTGGGACTCGCGCTCAATGAATTGGTTTCCAACGCGCTCAAGTATGCCTTCCCCGCCGAACGCGCCGGCACCGTGACGGTGACGTTGTCGCGTCCGCTGCCCGAGCAACTGCGATTGTCCGTGCGCGACAACGGCTGTGGATTGCCCGCAGGTTTCGCGTGGCAAAAGGCCACCTCGCTCGGTCTGACGATGGTCCACGCGCTCGCCCGGCAGCTTCGCGCCGAGGTGGAAGTCCGGCAAGACAACGGCACGGAGTTCGTGCTGACATTTCCAGCAGCTTCGCCAACTGATGCTATAGTCGACCCGCTATGACCCGAACGAAAATCTTCATCGTCGAAGACGAAGCGCTCGTCGCCACCGACCTCAACCGTTGCCTCACCGATTTGGGTTACGACGTGGTGGGCATCGCCGATACCGGCGCGGATGCGGTACGCCAGACGCGCGCGTTGCAGCCGGATTTGGTCTTGATGGACATTCACCTCAAGGACTCGCTCGATGGCGTGGCGGCGGCGGGACAGATTCGCGCGAATGTCCGGCGCCCGCCCGCAGTGGTGTTTCTCACCTCGCACGCGGACGATGACACGGTGGCGCGCGTCGGAGCGACCGAGCCATTTGGTTACGTGGTCAAACCGTACGAAACCCGCGCCCTGCGCGCGGCCATTGAAACCGCCTGTTATCGGCGCGCGGCCGAGGATCGCCTCCGCCAGATGGAACAATGGCTCGCCACCACATTGCGCAGCATCGGCGACGCGGTGCTCGCCACCGACGCGGCAGGCCGCATCAGTTATCTCAATCCGATTGGCGAAGCGCTCACGGGCTGGACTTTCTTCGAGGCGTTGGGCCGGCCTTATGCCGAAGTTTTTCAGTTGGTTCACGAGGAAACCGGGCAGCCGGCGCTCGATCCCGTTCCGCAGGCCATCGCACAAGGCATCGTCATCAATCTGGCGGAGCGGACCTCGTTGGTGACCAAGCGCGGGGAGCGGTTGCCGATTGATGACAGCGTTGCGCCGATTCGCGACGAGGACGGTCACATCACGGGTGTAGTGGTGGTGTTTCGCGACCGGTCGGATCGCAAACGACTGGAGGAGGAGCGCAGCCGGATAGAGCGAAAATTACAGGAGTCGCAACGCCTCGAAAGCCTCGGCGTTCTCAGCGCGGGCATCGCGCACGATTTCAACAACATCCTCAGCGTGATTCTCGGCAACGCGGAGATGTGTCGCCTCGATGGCACGAAGGAGCCGCGCCTGCAAAATTATTTGTCGGAGATTGCAACCGCTTCCCAGCGCGCGGCGGATTTGTGCAGCCAGATGCTCGCCTACGCGGGCAAGTCCGCCACGATCATCAAACCTCTCGACCTTGGCGCGCTCGCCACCGACACCGCGCATCTGTTGCGCCTCTCCGTGAGCAAGATGGCGGAACTTAAAGTGAATCTGACGCCGAACCTGCCGTGGATCGCGGGCGATCACCGCCAGTTGCAACAGGTGATCATGAATCTGGTCATCAACGCCTCCGAAGCCATCGGCGAACGGCCCGGCGAAATCACGCTCACCACCGGACGATTGCGACCGCAGGCGGCGGACTGGGTCGGCACCTTGTTGTCCCCGGAAGAAGTCGCGCCGGAATACGTCTGCCTGGAACTGCGCGACACGGGTTGCGGCATGTCGCCCGATACGCTGGCGAAAATTTTCGATCCGTTCTTCACCACGAAATTTCTCGGACGCGGCCTCGGCCTCGCTGCCGTGCTGGGCATTGTTCGCAGTCATGGCGGCGTACTCAAGGTCACTTCGGAATTGGGACGGGGCACGACCTTTCAGGTTTGGTTGCCGCCGGTGGCGAAACCCGCCGCGCCGGTCACACCCGCCGCGCCCGCGTCGTCGGACTGGCGGGGTAGCGGTCGCGTACTCGTGGTGGATGACGAGGAGCCGGTGCGGAAAGTGAACCGCCGCGTGCTGGAGCGTTTTGGGTTTGAAGTGATCGAAGCCGCCAACGGCCTGGAAGCCATCACCGTGTGTCGCGAGCGCGGCGATCAGTTGTGCGCGGTCATTCTGGATCAAACCATGCCCCAGAAAAGCGGCCTCGAAGCGGTTCAAGAAATCCTCCTCCTCCAGTCGCAACTCCCGATGCTGCTCATCAGCGGCTACCCGGAACACGCCGCCAAAGCGCAATCAGCGGTCACGGATCGCATCGCCTTCCTCTCAAAACCGTACTCGCTTGACCAGTTCAAGGCCGCCTTGCAGAAAATCCTCGGATGAGTGTGATTCTCAGCTTCGCTTGCTCAACACACTCTTCTCGTAGCTCTTCACTTCATCGAGCCAATCGGCACCGACAGGAACACCTTGTTTGAGGCAGTAGAAATCCCAGACCGCGCCGAACGGCAGCGTCTTGGCTTCTTCCATCAACGCGAGGCGCGATGTGTAGTCGCCGTCGCGTTCGAGCTTCTTGTAGGTCGTGTACGGCTCGAGCATTGCGATGCAGAGAGCGCGAATCATGTTGCGCGTGCCGATGGTCCACGCAGCGATGCGGTTGATGCTCGCATCGAAGAAGTCCAATCCGATATGCGTGCGTGCGAGATAATTCCCGCGCACCAGTTCCTGTGCGATGGCGTTCAAATCATCCGTTAGCGTGACAACGTGATCGCTGTCCCAACGCACGCCGCGACTGACGTGCAGAAGGATTTCCGGCACGAAGCACAGCACCGATGAAACTTTGTCCGCCATGTTTTCGGTCGGGTGATAATGACCGGCGTCTAGGCAGACGAGCGTTTGATTCTTCACGGCGTAGCCGAGATAAAACTCGTGCATGCCCACCGTGTAACTTTCCGCGCCGATGCCGAAAAGTTTGCCCTCGACGGCGTCGAGATTGTGTTTCGGGTTAAGCTTTTTCTTGAAGATGGCGTCGAGGGATTGTTCGAGACGCTCGCGCGGGCCGCGCCGGTCGGCGGGTGTGTCCTTCATACCGTCGGGAATCCAGACGTTGGTGACCGTGGGTGAACCCAAGGCTTTGCCCATCGCTGCGCCGATCTCGCGGCTGGCCTGGCAATGCTCGATCCAGAACTGGCGAATGCCTTTGTCCTGATGCGAAAGCGTAAAGCCGCTGGCCGACTTGGGATGCGAGAAGCAGGTCGGGTTAAAGTCGAGGCCGATGCGCTGCGACTTGGCCCAATCAATCCAGTTCTTGAAATGCTTCGGCTGGATTTCGTTGCGATCCACTTTCTTGCCGCCGAACTCGCCGTAGAACGCGTGAAGATTCAAGCGATGTTTGCCAGGGATGAGGGCGAGCGCTTGGTTGAGGTCGGCGCGCAGTTCATCGGGCGTGCGGGCTTTGCCGGGGTAATTGCCGGTGGAAACAATCCCACCCGTGAGCGCGCCGCCGAAATTCTCAAAGCCACCCACGTCGTCACCTTGCCAGCAGTGTAGAGAGACGGGAACTTTGGCGAGTTGCTTGAGGACGGTCTCAGTGTTGACTCCGAGGGCGGCGTAGCGTTCGCGGGCGAGTTGATAGGCGGCGGAAATCTGTTTCGTATTCACGGGCCAGAGCGTAGCCGGGCGCAAACAGATTTTTCGAGTCCTAAATCACACACAAATACAGAAAATCAAAACGCCCTCCTCAACTCTCATTGACGCACGCACTGGGTAGGCTTTAACTGTCCGCGTGAAGACGATTTCGAATCTCGTGCTGAGTCCAAAGAATGAGTAAGCCACAACGCTTGAGCAAGCGCCCAGACATCATGTCCGACACTTCACCCAACAAACCCTTGTCCGCCCCCAACCCGGCGGAGCGTCCCACGCGTTTGCCCGTCTGGGGACAATGGTTGATCGCGCTGCTGTTGCTGCTGAGTTTTGCGTCTGGCATCGCAATCTGGTGGGGCAAAAACGCCCAAGCAGAGCAACTGGTCACGCCTGATTGGTTGCGTGGGGTGGTCGTTTTGCATGGATGCTTGAACCCCATCCAATGCGTCCTTTTTGGAATTTTGCTTTGCCACCACATCCGCGTCGGCTGGCAGATGCGCGCCAATCTTTTCGCCGGATTTGTCATGGAAGGCGTCTTCGCTGGAATGATTCTTACCGGCATCGGATTGTATTACGCTCCCGAAAACTGGCATGACCGCGTCGTCTGGTTGCACCGGGCTTTTGGCGTGGCAATGCCTGCTTCGCTTGGTTTGCATTGGCTTACCGCGCACTTCTGGATCAAGCGCGTGACGGCGAACAAGCCGTAAACTGACCCACCCCACAGCGCAGTCGGCAGCCAGTGCAAACCGCCGACAACAAAACGCAATCCACCGCAAGCGGCTGGATTTGGTTTCCGGCAACTTCATCCCCGCATCGGAGCAAGGTTTCGTGTGAACCTTTCCCGCCTGCGTTCTGAACCTGAATCTAAAATTGAAATGAAAAACCACTACCATAGTTCAATCGCCATCTTTGTTGCGGGCACGCTGGCTTTGTCCCTCGTCAATATCCGAGCAGATGACGCCACCGGAATCGCCGAACTCAAAAAGGAAATGCAGGCATTGCGCGAGGAAGTCGCCACGCTCAAAGCTGCACGCTCCACGCCCGCAGACACCGGCACGGCATCTTCTGCTGATGCACCCACCGGCAGCAGCTTGCTAAGTAAGGAATTTCTCGATGCCAAAGGTCTGACGTTCGGGTTCTATGGCGAGACGAAGTATCGCTTCCCTGAATCCGGCGCGAACAGTTTTGATGCACATCGCTACGTGTTGACGCCCAGCTACCAAATCGCTGACTGGCTCGTGTTCAATTCCGAACTCGAACTCGAACACGGTGGTGTGGACGACAGCGCCCTCCGCGGCAGTCGGTTTGATGGCGAACTTGAGGTCGAGCAGATGTATGTGGACATCCTGATCAACGAGCATTTCAACATCCGCTCGCTCGGCATTGACCTTGTGCCCGTGGGTCGGTTGAATCTTTATCACGAACCCACCACGTTCTATTCGACCGAGCGGCCTGAACTGTATCGCGAGATCATCCCGACCACATGGATGGAGCCGAGCATGGGCGTGTTCGGGAAGATCACAGACGCTTTGGATTACCGGTTGCAAGTGTCGGCAGGCTTGGAAGATTTCAACGCCTCGGCAGGTGGCGCAGGCGTGACAGCAGCCAATGGTATGCGCAACGCCCGCCCACGGATGCGTGGCGCAAACGAGAACAAAGTCGCCACATCTGGTCGCTTGCACTTCAACGGAATTGAGGGGCTGGACATGAGTGGCTCGTTCTATGTGTCGCCTTCCCAGGGCACCAACAATCAGGACGTCACAATGACACTTGTTGATGTCGAGGCTGTCTATCGCGTGCCCAAGACCGGCTTGGAATTGCGTGGAGACTTCGCTGCGTGGTTCATTGATAACCCGGAAAATCTGATCGCCAACAACTCTGGCACAGCCACAGACGACGTCGGCAAGCGCATGTATGGCTGGTACGCGGAAGCTGCGTATCACTTCTGGCCCGAGGCATGGCGAGAAGGCAAGGGCAAGGAAATGGACTTCGTTCCGTTCGTGCGTTACAGCAGCATCACCACGCAGACCGGTCTTTTGGCAGGAAGCGCCGAGCTGGATAACGGCACTGCGAACCGCGACTTTGTCACTTTCGGCGCAGCATGGTTTCTGACACCACGTTTCGTCATCAAGGCGGATTGGCGGCGCAACCTTGATGACTCTGCGGCTACCGCGACATCCGGCGCGAGCCAAGATTACGTGCAAATGGGCGTTGGCATGGCGTTCTGATTCTGCTTTGTTCCTCCGCAACCGGCGCGGTGTTTCGGGCAACCAGACACCGCGCCTTTTTTTATGATGCAACAAACTGGCAAACGATTCCTCCTCTGGCTGCTGCCGGTGGCGTTGCTATTTGCCGCCAACCACAGCCACGCCGAACGCTACCTCACTAGCGAGGAAGCGAAGAAGCTGTGTTTTCCCCGGGCGGACCGGTTCGAGGAGCGGGTTCACCAGTTCACCGCCGAACAGAAGAAAGCCATCGAGAAACAATCCGGCCAGCCGGTTCGTTTGCGCGGCCAACGCTATTGGATCGCGCATCAAGGGACGAACGTTCTGGGTCTGCTCGTCGCCGACCATGTGCTGGGCAAACATGAGATCATTGATTACGCTGTCGCCCTCGCGCCGGACGGAAAAGTTTTGCAGATAGAGATTCTCGAATACCGCGAGAGTCACGGTTACGAAATCCGTGGCGCGAAATGGCGCGAACAGTTCAAAGGTAAATCCACGCAAGATAAATTCCGGCTCAATGGCGACATCTACAACATCAGCGGCGCGACGATCTCCTGCCGCAACGTCACCGACGGCATCAAGCGCGTGCTGGCGACGTTTGAGTTGGTGTTGCGCCCTGCTTTGCCTGCTGACCGCGTGCCGGACAAATCCGCCCCGCCCAAGAGCTGAACTCGTCCTCCGCAGTCAGCCGCTGCTCGGTACGTTCGTCACCATCTCGGCTTACGGCCCTGACCGCGCCACCACACTTCACGCCATCACTGCGGCGTTTGACGAAATCAAACGCGCCGATTCGATGATGAGCATTCATCGCGAGGACAGTGAACTCGCCCGCGTCAACGCCAGCGCTTCCACCAACGCCGTCGTCATTTCGCCTGAGTTGTTCGCCGTGCTGCAACTCGCCCAGAACATCAGTGCGCAAACCGACGGAGCATTCGACATCACCATCCGTCCGCTCGCGGACTTATGGGGCTTCATCTGGAAACAACATCGCCTGCCAACAGACGACGAACTGGAACGCACGCTGCCGCTAGTGAACTTCCGGAACATCCAACTTGATCCCGCGCAGCGCAGCGTTCGCTTTGTAGCAGCGGACGTCAGTCTGCTCAAATCAACGGGCAAAGTTAGAGCCGACTCACGTCGGCTGCTACAAACTTCAATTGACCTTGGTGGCATCGGTAAAGGCGTGGCGGTGGATTTGGCCATCGCCAAACTGCAATCACTTGGCGTGACCAACGCGATGGTCAAGGCGGGCGGCGATCTCCGCGTCATCGGTGCGCCACCGGGCGAAACGCATTGGACCGTGCAACTCGAAGACCCGCGCAAGGAAGGTCAGCGGGTGAGTATCCCACTTCGCGCCGCCGCGCTTTCCACCTCCGGTAACTACGAAAATTTCTTCGAGGTGAACGGTCGCCGTTACAGTCACATTCTCAATCCGCGCACCGGCCTGCCGGTGGATGACATCGCCGCCTGCACCGTCATCGCACCGACATGCGCAGAATCAGACGCGTGGGCGACGGCGTTGTTCGTTCTCGGCGTGGAACAGAGTCTTGAAAGATTCGGCCCGATACGAGCGATGCGATTCACTACTCCTTCGATAGAAAACAAAACTCCGGGCTGGCGCATTCACCAGTCCCGGAGTTTTCCCACCACGAGTCCTTGACCGTTAATTCTTCGCGCCAGCTTGCTCCCAAGCCAGTGAACAATTGTGGCTGGTCTGTTCGTAAGCAACGCCTTCGTGGAAACCCGCCAGCGGCTCGCGCTGATGCGCCACGGTCAACAGATATTGTCCCGGCTCGGAAGCTGAGAATCGAATGTAGCCCTCAGCGTCAGCAGTGAATTCCTTTTCATCGCCGCTTGGTGTCATCAACGTGGCTTTGACGCTGCCATGTGGTTTTCCGCGCAGATAGAGTCGCGCTTCGCCGGGCTTGCCGGTGGGCACGAGATCAAGCGTAAGCAACGGTTTGCCTGCGCCGTCGCCCGCCGGTTGCCAGCGCGCGTAAAACAGCGGCTTGCGTTTGGTGCGCACAGTGAAACTGGTTTCCACGCAGACGATGTTTGTCGGCGTCGCACCCACGATCAGGAAATGGTCGGACTTTTTTGTGACGCTCAACGGTGTGGGCGCGTTGGTCGTGGCGGGAACGGTTTGAGCCGTCATCGGCACGGACAAACTATCTAGGTGACCGGGAGAGCGTTCCAAGTTTCCGCTCGGTTCGGCGAAACGGATCACGACTTGGTTATCTTCCATGGTTTCGATCCAGACGGAATGTGCGAACAACGGCGTTGCCGTCGCGAAGATCACCAGCCCAAGCGAGAACAGAAATTTGCGGATCATAAATGGTTCGCGTTGGAAAATTATTCGTGCGCGTGGGCGGGCGGTGCGGCGGTTTGCGCGGTGGCAGCGGGCTTCTTGGGCGCGAGCGGTTTGGCCGACGGCGTCAACACTTCCAAGTCAGGCCGCTTCTCTTCGCCATCCTCTCCACCGAAAGCGATGAGTTGTCTCGTGCCCGCCGTGACAAGGCGATGCGCCATGCGCGGATGTTCGAGTTGCCCGACCACTTCCCAAGATTTTTCATCCGCAGCGAGCCGGAGGAGATCACCTTGAAACATGTTGGCATAGATGCGTCCATCCTGCGCGATGGCGGAACACGCGAAACCTTTGAACTGGCCCGCCGGAAGTTCCGGGCCTTTGCTCCACTGACCGGTGGTGGTGTCATAAACTTCCACGGCGAGCGTGGGCTTGTTGTTGCTGTCCATACCGCCGATGCAATAGAGGCGCGAACCACTCACTGCGAGCGCAAGCGCGCGCCGTTGGAATGGTTGGGCGAACGAATGCCAGCCCGCGTCAGGATTGGCGAGGTCGAGTACGAGTGCGTTCGCGGGCCAGATGGGTTGGGTCGTGCCACCGGCGAGTTGCCACCCGCCCGCGACATAAAGTTTGTTGCCGACGACTGCGGCATCGTGGCTCGAACGAATTTCCGGTAACGGCGCGACATCTTCCCAGCGGTTCTGGCGCGGATCAAATCGCTGTACGAGTGCTATGGAATATAAATCCTGTTTTGCGTCAGCCTGGTTGCGCGCGGCCATGCCGCCGATGCGATAAATGTATCCGCCGTGCGCGACGAGCGGTTGACCTTGTCCCGGCGTGGCCGAAGGAAGTTTTTCCCATGCGCCACCGTTGCGGAGATTCAAGCGATGGAACGAGCCACGCACCATCTCGATTGAGTATTCGTGGCGTTCACCCTTGTGACCGCCGAAAGCGTAGAGCCAGTCACCATCCGTGGCTGCGCCGAAGCTGGTGACGGTTTCCGGCAACGGGGCGAGCGGAGCTTTGACGTTTGATTGCGGAGTGGTGGCGCAGGCAGTCAGCAACAAAGCCAGTGCTGCGGATGGCAGGAAACAATTTGAGATGAGTTTTTTCATTCGATTCAATTTCAGAGGATTCATCATGGTGTGGGTTGAAGTGTAAAATCGGCTCGGTCGGCTGTGTTGCACCAGTGGCGCATGTCCTGTTGTTCGCGCAGGCCGAACGATTCCACATGTCCGTCGAGTTGCGCAGCCACCGCACGATTTTCATAGCGCGGGGCAACGAAACCCCACTCGCTCACGGTCAGGTTTGCCGACCAATCAGCAGCCCATTTGCGGCCCGTCAGATACGGCGGCGTGACTTGGAAATAACCATTGGCGCTGTTCCCGGAAACGTCGGAACGGGCGGAGGCAAACGCCATCAAATGGGACGGTTTGCGTACGTCACTCATTTTCATCACGACCGTGCCCGCGCCAAATTTTTGATTCGCCTTCGCAGCAGGGAATTCCGTTTCGTTGCCGCCGATGAAATAAGAGTTGATGCCGAGTGATGGGAAAACGCTGGCGGCATAAACATAACTCGCGCGATCAAGCTGCCGGAGTTCGGCGAGTTTCGCGCGATTGTCCGCACAGTAAATCGTCTCGAACGAATGATGCAGATACGAAGCGATACGCCACGGGTAGCGGGCGTTCTCTGGGAATGTCAGCGGTGCGCCTTTATCATCCACGGCGTTGGAATCGGCGGCGTAACCGGGGAGTAATCGGTCGTTGTTGTCGTCGGCATAGAGACGCATCGCGATGAGAAGTTGCCGCGCGGAGGAAATTTCCTCGATGCGCCGCGCCTTGCGTTTGCATTTGGCGAGCGCGGGTAAAAGGATGGACGCCAAGATCGCAATGATCGCGACGACGGCCAGCAATTCGATGAGAGTGAAAGCGCGCCGGTTCATTTCACGCGAACTCGATAGAAGCGAATGACGCCTGGACCGCCGGTTTGTGAGCCATCATCACGCCACTCGGCTACGCCGGGCGCGGAGTAATAAGTGAGCGCGGGATTCTGCACTGACAACCAACTTTGCAAGTCTGAGGAATAATCAATCGCGCAACTCCGGCTCGCAGCGAAAGTGAACCGAAGGGTCGTCACGCCGTTGCTCGTGCAGGTGAATGAAACTATCCGCAACACGCTTGCCGTATCCGTCGGATCAGTGCTGGCGAGATATTCCGCACGATTGGATGCGCCGTCGCCGTCGGTATCGCCACTCGCGACCTGAAGTAGATTCGTGAAATAGAAGTTCTCCCAATCGTCCGGTAGTCCATCGTTGTCCGTGTCGTCCGGGCGGATGGCGGTGGCTTCCAATTTTAAAATCGGCCCGGCGTTGAACAGATTGAAATGGGTCGCAAAGTTCGGCAGGCCTGTCGCAGCTTGTTGTCCGCCGGTATCGTGCAAGGACGAAACCACGAGCCGCACCCGACCCTGATTGAGCGATTGCTGGATGTATTGCCGCACGAGTGGATCAATGAGATTGAGATCGAAAGTGAATTTTGAATCGGTGGCCACCAGATCGCCCGCCTGATAATTCGTCGTTTGTCCGACGGCGAAGGGATGAACTTCAAAATGCGGAAAAGCGGCGTTGGTTTTACCGACGTTGTTGCCCACGTCCACCAACGTTCCATTTGTGGAGTAACCGGCGGCAAATGCGTTGCGCTGCCCGGTGGCATTACTTCCGAGGGCGGAACCTTGTTGAAATGTCGCATCTGTGAATCCATTACGAAACCCTGCGCCGAACAATTCTATCGGGCGACCCGCGTCTGCGTCCGCTTGATAGGCGGAATGATTCGTTTCGTAATAAGTCGTCACAGCATCCTGCGTCGGGTCGTAAATAAATTTGTAGGTTTCAGTATCAATGCTGGTGGTCAAAGTGAGTCGAACGCGGCGGATCAGATAATTGGTCGAACCGCGATTGGTTGCGATCTGCGAAAACGTATCGAAGCCGATTAGGTATTGCGCGTGGCGCGTGTCCACGCCCGCCGCATCGCCGAACGTCGCAAAAACTGACGCCGACGGACGGCTGTTCACCGAAAAATTGAACGCATACATCCAACGATCCACCGGCGGGTTGTTCAAAGTAAGATTGAATGATTGCGCGGACGCGGCACTTGTGAACAGTGCCGCGCTGACCATCAAAGATTTGAGAAACAAACGCATTGAGCAAGGCGCGCTAAGCGCGGCGACGCCAAACCCGTTCACCAAACAGCATCAAGCCGAAGCCGAGCAACGCGCCGGTGGCCGGTTCGGGTACGACTTGCGTATCCAAAGCTGCCGCATCCAGACTCAGGCTGAGGTCAGAGGCGTTGAAATAGATTTTGTAGTTGTTGATTGCCAACGAGGAAACATCCCATCTCCACTGTGAGGCGATACCGCCGCTCGTGTTGTTCCATTCCGTTCGCGTGGTGAAAAGCGATTGCAAGCCGCTGCCATTGTCGTATTCGAGCCGGACGGAACTGTAATCGAACGGCACAGTCCCAGCCCCATTCCGCACTTGAAAATTTACCGCGCCCAGCGTGAACGGCGTGGCATCAGTCAACACGAACGTATTGGTGGAACTGAAGCTGTAAATATTGGGTGTCACGAATGCGCCCGGCGTGGTCTGCGTGATGAACGCATCGCCCGTGCTACCCGGGAGGTGCGGATAATTCGGGGCGTTCAAAGCGTTGGTGAAATTTTCCCAGCCCGAGTATTCCGTTCCCACCAAGCCGCGAAAGCTAGGTGCGACGAAATAGGAGGAATCAGCCTGCGCCGCAAAGTTGCTGAGAGTTGCCAATACTACCAATACCGAGACAGATTTAATTTTCATGTACTTCAGGTTCCAGATCACAAACCGCTCGCGTGCTGGCTTTCATTGTGATCGCCATCGCATCACTGCGTGAGTGGAGTGAACATCAGGCTAAACCGCCGCGCTTCCGGCGGTTTGTCATTTTGTGTCGGTGAATTGCGAAGAAGAGACGGACGGGGATTTTCTTAGCGGTAGCTTGCGATTTCCTGTTGATGGTTTGCTCCACCAAAAAAAATCACCTGCCCGCGCTGCGCGATTTGGGTGGGGCGGATTTCTGCGTCGTGGTCGCGAGTGGATACAAACCCGGGCAGCAGCCGAACGTCTCCTGAAACGCCGCACTAAAATGACTGAGGCTGTTGTAGCCGACCTCCAACGCAACTTCCGTTACGTTGTATTCGCGCGACTTGAGCAACTCCGCCGCTTTTTCCATCCTCAGTTGCCTCAGATATTGCGTGATGGTCTGACCGGTCTGTGCGGAGAAAATCCGGCTGAGATAGAAATGGCTGCAACCGATCTTCTTGCCGAGTTCTTCGAGCGGCGGTGGTTCGGCGAGATTTTGTTTGAGCAACGCCATTACTTGCTCGACACGTTCCTGAGCGAGACGTTGCTGGCGTGTACAAAAGAATTCCTCCTCCGGTTTCACGAGAAAAGTCACCGCCAATTCGAGCGCCTTGCATTGATACCAGACCGGTTGCGCCGCAGTGTAAATCGGCGGCTGCCTCAACGTAGAGATCAATTGAAGCTGCTGCGACGTGAGCCGCACCGTGTTGCCGGTCACCTGTCCACGCGCTGAACCACTCATCGCCGCACGCACGAGCGGGTGCAACGTCGCCTGCGCGTCGGCCAGATGTTTTGCAAGAAATGGGCAGGAATATTCGACGGTGAGAAATTGATGCCGCTCGTTCGCCGCGCGTCGGGCGATCAACGGCTCGTCAGTGCGATGATAGAAGCCGACGGTGTTCGGTGAAAACTCCGTACGCGCGCCGCCGCCTTCCACGAATCCGTGTCCTTCCAGATTCAAACAAAGCTCAACGCAGCCCGGATGAAAACTCGCGGCCCAATCGAACTCACGCTTCGCCTGAAAATCATGCCACTCTATGCTGTAACCCACGCCGCGAAAGCTGCCGAACAGCGGTTGCCAGCCCACGCCCACGTCACGCCATGCGTTGGCTTCGGTGAAGCCCGCTTCGGCAGGACGAGTTATTTTTGAATTGGAATCCGGCATCACGACCCACGGCTACGATCTGGGCGGCGTGATAGTCAAACAACATTTCCCCTGACGCAAGAATTCAAAGTAGTCTTCCATGCCTTGCTCCTTAAACCGGTTTTTGCTATTAATTTGGTGTGACTAAATCTATTCCGTCCAACGTCTGAATCGCATGGCTGATCTGTTCGCCAAGCGTCCGCGTGTCACCGTGGATGGAAAATTTTTCCGCCGAGGCGCCGAGAAACTATTTCTCAAGGGCGTCTCGTATGGGCCATTTGCTCCCGGCAAAGACGGTCAACCTTTTGCCTCCACGGAACAAACCATTAGCGACTTTGCGCTCATCAAAGAACTCGGCGCGAATCTCCTTCGTATCTACCACGTCCCGCCCCGATGGTTTCTCGATCTCGTCGCGCAACACGGCTTGCTGGTATTGATTGATATTCCGTGGAACAAGCATCTTGTTTTTCTGGATGATGCCGACCGGCGCACTGAGGCTCGCCAAGCAGTCTGCCATGCGGTGCTGGCGTGCGCGCATCATCCGGCAGTCTTCGCTTACAGTGTTGCGAATGAAATCCCGCCTGATGTGGTGCGCTGGAGCGGCGCGGCGCGCGTAGCGGACTTCATTGACGAACTTGTAGCCGAGGCCAAGCGCATTGATCCAGAGTGTCTTTGCACCTACGCAAATTTCCCTTCCACGGAATTTTTACACCCGCAGACGCTCGACTTCGTTTCCTTCAACGTCTATCTGCATCAGAAGGCGGCGTTCAAAAATTACCTCGCGCGCTTGCAGATGATCGCCGACACCAAGCCGCTCGTGTTGAGCGAATTCGGGATTGATTCTCTGCGCGAAGGAGAAGTGGCGAAATGCGAAATCCTTTCGTGGCAGATTGAACTCACATCTCGTGGCGGTCTTGCGGGCGCGGTGGTGTTCAGCTTCACGGACGACTGGCATCGAGGCGGCGAACAAGTTACAGACTGGCAGATGGGATTGACGACGGCGATCCGCGAGCGCAAAGCATCGTTCAACGCAGTAGCCGAGGCGTTCAGCATCGCGCCCAAGTTTCCCCTCGCTCGCAAACCGAAAGTTTCCATCGTCGTCGCCAGCTATAACTCTGCGTCCACGCTCAAAGCCTGCCTCGAATCCTTGCGTGATCTCAATTGCTCCGACTACGAGGTGATCCTCGTGGACGATGGTTCTACTGACAGCACGCCACAGTTGGCCGAACAGTTTCCTTCTGTCCGCTATTTTCGACATGGCACGAACCTCGGGCTTTCTGTCGCGCGCAACACCGGTATCTCCGCCGCTGAAGGCGAGATCGTAGCGTTCACCGACGCGGATTGTCGCGCGGACGAAGATTGGTTGTATTACCTCGTTGGCGATCTGTTGAGCGGCGAATTCGCAGGCATGGGCGGACACAATCTTCTTCCCGCAGACGATTCGCTGACGGCAGCAGCGGTAATGGTTTCACCTGGCGGCCCCGCGCACGTGATGTTGAGCGATCGCGAAGCGGAACACATTCCTGGTTGCAACATGGCTTTCCTCAAGAGCGCGCTCGTAGCCATCAATGGCTTCGATCCCATCTACCGGAAAGCTGGCGATGACGTGGACATCTGCTGGCGATTACAGCAAGCCGGATACAAGATCGGTTTCAGTCCGGCGGCGTTTGTCTGGCACTACCGGCGTTCGACCATTGGCGAGTATCTCAAGCAACAACGCGGCTACGGCGAAGCCGAGGCATTGCTCGTGCGCAAACATCCCGAATACTTCAATGCGTTCGGCAACAGCATCTGGCGTGGACGCATCTACGCGTCGGCAAAATTTGGTCTGTTGTTGAAGCGCGAACCCATCATCTACCACGGCGTGTTCGGCAGTGCCCCGTTCCAAACCCTCTATGCATCCCAGCCTGCGCTGACATTGATGCTGCCCACGACGCTTGAATTTCACGTTCTCGTCACGTTGCCGCTTTGGGTGCTGTCGGCCACGTTTCCCGCGCTGTTGCCAGTCGCCCTCGCGAGCCTGTTGATTTCAGTGACCTTCTGCGCCATCGCCGGAGCGCAGGCATCGTTGCTTAAATCGAAAACGCGCTGGTGGTCGCGTCCGTTGGTGGCTCTGCTCTATTTCCTACAACCCATCGTGCGTGGTTGGGCGCGGCATCAAGGTCGGCTCGCGTTGCGGCTCGCGCCCGATGCCACGCGTGAAACGCTCGACTCTGTCACGATGCGCGACGGAACGGATTCGCTGGACGAAGCGCGTTACTGGTCAGAGAAACGCATCGAGCGCGTGGAATTTGTCTCAACGATTCTGCGTGAACTCGACAAGCGCGGCTGGCCGAACCGTTCCGACATCGGTTGGAGCGAATTTGACGTGGAGATATACGGCAACCGCTGGAGCAATGTGCAATTGATCACCGCCGCTGAAGATCATCCGCGTGGGCGACAGTTGATCCGCTGCCGCCTGCACGCGACGTGGTCGTTGCAGGCCAAGGTCGTGTTCTGGTCGCTGCTCGGAATCGAAGCCATCGTGGTCGGCTCTTTCGGCGGCTGGCTCAAATGGATCGCGATGGTGCTGCTCACACTGCCGTTATTCGCGTATTTTCAACATTG
>JANPGI010000522.1:0-26762 GCA_031423875.1 Verrucomicrobiota bacterium
GCGTAGGATGAACACCTTCAATACGCAGTCCAGTCGGCTGGATTTCATCGGAAATGCGCGACTCGACTTTATTGCGCCAATCGTCGTCTTACTGCGGACTTTCTTCGGCGACTAATCGGTTTGCCAATGTGCTGCGACTCAAATGCACAACACCCGCCTCAGAGTTCAGGACGAGAATCACTTGGTAGATAACCGCCCGCCTCGTTGTCTTGCTCGACAAATTTTTCCCCTACTGCCAACTTAACGCATGGTCACCGATAAACTTGAGAAGCTTCGCGCAGCATTGCGCTCCTACGGTTCGTGCATCGTCGCCTATTCGGGCGGCGTGGACTCTGTTTTCCTCGCGCACGTCGCCCACGGCGTCCTTGGCGAGAAGTCGCTCGCAGTCATCGCAGATTCTCCCAGCCTGCCACGACGTGAACTTGCCGAAGCGTTGCAACTCGGCGAACAGTTCAACTTCCCCGTGCGTGTCGTCAAGACTGCCGAGTTCAGCAACCCCAGCTATCTCGCGAATCCTCTGAATCGTTGCTATTTCTGTAAACACGAGTTGTTTGACGAACTCACTCCACTGGCGAAGGCGGAAAACTTCGCGGTCGTCTGTTACGGCGAGAACGCGAGCGACATTGGAGATTTTCGTCCGGGCGCAAAAGCCGCCTCTGAGTTTCAAGTTCGCGCACCGATGAAAGAAGTTGGTTTAACAAAAGCAGAAATCCGCCAACTCTCCGCAGAGATGGGTTTGCCTACGGCGGACAAACCGCAAATGGCTTGCTTGAGTTCTCGCATCCCGACGGGCGAAGCGGTGTCGCCAGAAAAACTCCGCATGATCGAGGAGGCGGAATATGTTTTGCGTGATTCTGGATTTTATGACGTGCGCGTGAGGCATCATGAACTTGGTGGGCAGAAGTCAGAAGCCAGAAACCAGAAATCAGATTCGACCTCCGACATCCGGCCTCTGACTTCCGGCCTCAGTCATCTCGCCCGCATCGAAGTCGGCCCGGCTGAATTGCCGAAGCTGCTGGCGGAGGGCGTTGCTGCGCGGGTGGTGGAGGCGATCAAGAAGCTGGGTTATGCGCATGTGACGGTGGACTTGCAGGGTTACAGGCGCGGGAGTTTGAATGAGTCACACGGTGTCCACAGCCAGCAGGTATTGAGCACGGTGAAAGGTTAAACTCACGCTCCTGCGAGAAACTTTTCGTCACCAACGGTTATTGAAAGAAAGTTTATGGCGCAGTTCTCTTACAAAGCCCGGCGACGTTCGGGCGAGGTGGTTCTCGGATCGCTCGACGTGGCGGATCGCACTGCCGCGCTCGCGCAGATTGATCGTCTCGGCCTTTTCCCGGTTTCAGTGGACGCCGCCAAGGGCAGCGCGGCCTCAAAGAAAGACAAACCCACTGACAAAAAATCCGCCGGTACTGGCGTTGTGCCTAGCTCGTTTCACGAACGCTGGGTGAGTAAACGCAAACCGAAGTTGCAAGAGCTGGCCACATTCACACAACAGCTCGCCAATCTTCTCCAAGCCGGGATGCCACTCACCGTCGCGCTCAACAGCATGACGCATCTCGAAACCAAAGGCATCCCCAAGACTGTCGCCGTCGGTTTGCGCCAGGAAGTCATGGAAGGCCGCAGCCTCTCGGACGCGATGTCCAAGCAGCCACTCATCTTCACCGATCTCTACGTCAATATGGTCAAGGCAGGCGAACAATCCGGCGCGCTCGTGGAAGTGTTGCGACGCATGGCGGATCACTTCGAGAAATTCGCCGCAGTGCAGGCGAAGTTCACTTCGGCACTCATCTATCCAGCGTTCGTCGCGGTGGTCGGCATCGGTATCATCATCTTTTTCATGACGTTCATGCTGCCGAAATTCATGACACTGTTCGGCAACATGGCGGTACAGCTCCCCGCTTCAACTCAGTTGCTCATGGACATCAGCAAACTCTTCACAGGCTATTGGTGGTTGATGCTGCTGATCCTAGGCGCGGCCTTCCTAGCGTTCCGCCGCTTCCAGAACACCGAGGAAGGCAAACACAAGATTGACGAGTGGAAGATGAAGATGCCCGTGTTCGGCAAGGTGATGAAGTTGAATCTCTATGGTCAGTTCGCGCGCACGCTCTCGACTTTGTTGGAAAACGGCGTGCCTGTTCTCACCGCGCTCAAGATCACCGAGCAAGTCCTGCCCAATCGCGTCATCAAGGAAGCTACAGCCAAGACGCGCGAAGCCGTGACGGACGGCAAGACGCTCGCGCAACCGCTCGCCGCCAGCAAAATCTTCCCGCAACTCATGGTGGACCTCGTCCGCATCGGCGAAGAAACCGGCGACGTGCCCGGCGCGTTGAAGAACGTGGCGGACACTTACGAGAGCGAATTAAACCTCGCCTTGAAGGTGATGACGAACATGATCGAACCCGTGATGATCGTGGCGATGGCAGGCGGCGTAGGCTTCCTGTTGTTAAGTGTGTTGTCCGCGATGTTCTCACTCATCTCAAACGTCGGCAGCTCGATGGGAGGAAGATGATAACGAGTCGAGAGTCGAAGGTCGAGAGTCGAGGGCTGCGCAAGCAGTCTGGCTCTCGACCCTCGACCCTCGACCCTCGACCGCAGCGCGCCGCCTTCACCTTGATCGAAATCATGATCGTGGTTGCGATCATGGGACTGATCGCGGCAATGAGCGTTCCGACCATCTATCAGATCGCGAAAAAGGAAGGAATGCGCCGCGCCATCAGCGATCTCAAGGATGTCTGCTCTAATGCCCGCGCGCAGGCCATCTTTAGCGGTAAGCCGACAAGCGTGATGTTTCATCCCACGGAACGCCGCTTCGAAGTCAGCGGCAGCGCAGCTCCTGCCGCGACCGATTCCGAGACCGGCGAAGAGCGTTCCACACCTGGCCCTGCCCCGGGCACAGGCCTGACCGGCATCATCCCGGACGACGTCACATTAGAAATGCTCGACGTGAACATGTTCGAGTACAAAGATTCCGAGTGGACGGTGGTGAGATTTTCCGAAATGGGCACGAGCGACGAAATGACCATCATCCTGCGCGACGCCGATAACAAGTACCGCAAACTCACGTTGGAAGCGACCACGGGTCTGCTGTTGGTAGGCGACCTCACGAGGGATCTGATAAGATGAAGTTGATTTCCTGTCACGCACCACGCATTACGCACCACGCCTTCTCCCTGATCGAAGTCATGGTCGCGCTCGCCATCTTTTTCATGGCCGTGTTCGCGATCCTTGGCCTCATGTCCACACTATTGCAGAACGCGCGCATCTTCCAAAAAGTGAAACCTCCAGAGGCTCGCATGGTTTTCGCGTATCAGACTTCTATCACCAACAAGGTGATCGAAGGCACGATCAGTTTTGAATTCAGCGAGATGGCAGACTTTGGCGATGAATTCCGTGATTACTCTGCGGAAGTCGAGGCCTACCCAAACGAGATGTACACGAATGGACTTTGGGACGTGCAATACCGCGTACTCAACCGCCGCACCGGGCGCATGGAATCCACCTTCACCACATTTCAATTTGATCCGACGACCAAGAGTAAGTCACTGAGCGGAGGCGGTCTCAGATGAACTTGCTGGCGCAAAAAAATCAAACCCCTTCAACGCATTCCACACTCGGCGGGGTTTTGGGAAACATTCAACATTCAACATTCAACGCCCAACATCCAAGGACGCGTGAACACGCCCCGTTCGGTGTTGAATGTTGGAAGTTGAATGTTGAATGTTTATTTATTCCCAAAACTCCTCGACGCTGCGCCTTCACCCTTATCGAAATCATGATGGCCATGGCCATCTTCAGCATGGTCGTCACCGCCATCTACGCGACGTGGACGCTCATCATCAAGTCCGCCAAGATCGGCCAGGAAGCCGCCGCCCAGGTCCAGCGCGAACGCGTGACCTTCCGCACGTTCGAGGATGCTCTAATGTGTGCGCGATCGTTCCAGGCGGACTTGCAGCATTACAGTTTCGTCGTGGAGAATGGCTCGTCTCCCACGCTGAGTTTCGTGGCGCGATTGCCGGAATTTTTCCCGCGCAGCGGTCGCTTCGGTGATTTCGATGTGCGCCGAGTGACGTTCTCCCTCGAAAGCGGAACTGATGGTCAGCAACAATTGGTTCTCCGCCAGACGCCCATCCTGATGGAGACAGATGAAACCGAGCAACAGTTTCCCTTCGTGCTGTCGCGCAATGTTTCTAAGATGGAATTTGAACTGTGGGACGCGCGCAAAGGTAAATGGGTGGATGAATGGACGACCACGAACGAAATCCCCAGCATGGTTCATCTCACGCTGACTTATTCGCGGCAAAATCCTGACAAACCCTACGCAACCCCACAGACCGAAGTCGTCGGGCGAGTCGTTGATATTTCATCCACGATGGTACCCGGTGGCTTTCAACGCAGGGGACAATCTACAGGTAACACCAACACTCCCGGGGGTGGTCAACCAGGAGGAAAGCTTCAATGAAGCTTGTATCTCGCCAAAACCTACACACACGCGGCATCGCGCTCATCATCGTGATGATCTGCATCGCGGTGCTGGCGATCCTCGCGGCTGGCTTCGCGTATTCGATGAAGGTTGAAACGCGCCTCGCCATGAACACCAACGCCGAGGGCGACATGCTCGCCATCGGCATCGGCAGCATCCACAAGGCGGTCGCGCTACTGAACTTGAAAGACCCAAGCGAACCGTTCGATGCGTTGAACCAAAAATGGGCTGGCGGCCCCGGTAGTTCGATGACCAGCAATCTACTCGCTGTCGTTACTCTCGATCCGAACACCAAGATCGTGGACATGGAACGCCGCGCCAACATCAACATGGCCGACGAACGATTGCTCAATCAGGCGATGACATTGATCGGCGTGGACGCAGCCGATTCCGGCCCCATCACGTCCTCCATCCTCGACTGGATTGACCCGGACAAAAACGAGCATCCCAACGGCACAGAGACCGAATACTACGAGACGCTTGATCCACCTTACAAAAGCAAGGACGCGCCAGTGGATGACTTGACCGAACTGCTTCTCGTGCGAGGTGTCTCACAGGAAATCTTCTGGGGCGGCGTGGCGACGAATCATCAGCCCGCCAATTTCCAATCCAAACTCGGGATGCAACGCGGTAATCAACCGGCCGTTTATCCCGTGGGGCTTGCTGATCTCTTCTGCCCGCTGTCCGCTGGTTTGATCAACATCAACACCGCGCCGCGAGAGGTTCTTCAGATGATTCTCAGCGGAGATGAAGCCGCCGCCGACCGCATCATCGCAGCCCGCGCAGGTCCTGATGGCGCAGATGGAACAGAGGACGACGTGCCGTTCCGCAATGTGGGAGAAGGTTTGAACTACGCACAGATTCCAAGAGAATTGATCAACCAAGTCGCAGGGTACTTCACCATCCGCAGCCGACTGTTCCAAGTGGAAGTCCACGCCGAGGTCAATGGAACACATCGTTACTTCTACGCCATCGTTGACCGTGATGCCTCGAAGATTTTGACCTTCTTCTGGAAGCACCAGCCCATCGTCACGACTCTGAACAGAAATGCAGACGCTCGTTGAAGATTTCCTGCAATACCTCCGGCACGAACGCGGCCAGTCCGCACACACCCAGCGCACTTACTCAGGTCTGTTGAACAAGTTTCTCGCTTGGGCTGAGAAAAATGGCCTCACCGAATGGAAGCAGGTTGCACTCAATCACCTCACAGCCTTCCTGCAAGACGAGCGCGCTCGCACTCTCGCCAACGAACCAAAAGATTCCACGCGCAGACTCAGCAGTGAAAGCGTCTATCTGGAAATCGCCGCGCTCCGCGCCTTCTACCGCTATTGCGAGATCGAAAAACTACTCCCACGAAACGTCGCAGAAAATCTCTCCCTTCCGCGCCGCTGGAAGCGATTACCCAAAGCACTCTCCAACGACGAGATTGATCGCCTGCTGAAATCTGAAGCAGCCGAGGTGACCGCGCGAAGTCTTTGCGACGACGCCATCCTCGAACTCGCCTACGCTTCCGGCCTGCGCCGCGCAGAACTCTGCTCGTTGCGACTCGAACAACTCCACCTCGAAGCCGGATTCATCAACGTCATCGGCAAAGGCAACAAAGAACGCGTCGTGCCCGTCGGCTCGAAAGCCATCAATGCGCTGAATCGCTACATCAACGCCGAGGGAGGTCGTCGCAAAAACGTGAAGCCTCACTCACCCGCGAATGTCTTCCTGACCACGCGCGGCACAGCGTTTTCCTCCATCACCATGTGGAAACGCATAACCGACCGCGTGAAATCCCGCTGCATGGGCCGGAACATCACTCCGCACATGCTGCGACACAGCTTCGCCACGCACCTGTTGGAACACGGCGCAGACCTACGCGTCATCCAAGAGTTGCTAGGCCACGCCAACATCAGCACCACAGAAGTCTATACCCATGTCTCAAGCAGCCGCCTGCGCGATGTCCACCGGAAGTTTCATCCGCGACAATAAACATTTGGATTGGCCGCAAAGAGGCACAAAAGGCGCAAAGGATTGAACCTACAAAACTGAAACCCTTCACCCAACAAGGGAAGTAATCAGCAAAATGATGCTTCGTCTTCGTCCTTCCGTTTTGTGCTTCTTGTGCCTTTTTGTGGCAATTCAACTGCCGTTCCTTAAATAAAAAAAGCCGCGCTGGTTTCCCAACGCGGCTTGTTGAAAAGAGATTCGTTTAGCGACGCACGCCAAAGTTCAACGGGCTGCTCGCAGGCATCTCATGCGCGCAAGGCTGGTTCGTCGGCGCATCAGGAACGAGATCGTTGGGAACGACCACACTGTTTGCCAGCATCCACGCTTCGACTTCTTCGCCGCTGATGTCGGGCAACATCTTGCCGTTGATCTCCACGCAAGGACTGAGCATCTGGCCGCTCTTCTCAATCATCTCCTGACGTTCGGCAGGGTTGTTGATGATGTCGCGATCTTCAAAAGGCAGATCGTATTTGCGGAGAACAGCGCGCACGCCGTTGCTCCAGCCGCAGGACGGTTTCAAGTAAGCGATGATTTTCGGTTTGTTCATAAAATTAAAAGTTAATGACCATCACATGATGCCATGCTCCGGCACTTTGGCAATTCTCAACATGAATTCCAAAACAGTTGAACAGGAGAAAACAGAGGCAACAGAGACTGAAGGCGGTGAAGGGTGAATGCCGAAATGCTTTCTCCGCTCTTTGCCAGACACCAACCGTCCCCATCTTTCCCCTCCGTTTGCTCCGTTACCTCCTGTAAAATTATCTTCGCGGTTGGGATTAACCCACCGTCGTGATCGCCAGCCCATTCTTCTTCGCCAGCGACTCACAAACCTCCTGCTCCAACAACAGACTCCGCCCCGACTCGAACGCCAGCACCGCCACGCCCGACTTCGCGCACGTCTCCAATGTCTGCGGGCCGATGCACGGCACGTCGAATCGCATGTCGTGACCGATCTTCGCCACCTTCACGGCTACCGCGCCGCCGTTCTTGCCTGCCAGTTCGCCTCCACGCGCCAGACATTTGTCCGTGCCTTCAAATCCCTCCACCGCCAGCACCGTGCCTTCCTTCACCACCACGATCTGCCCGATCTCCAGCCGCGAAACTTCCTTCGCGATGCGGAATCCGAACTCCACATCCACGCGCTGCTCGTCCGACAACTTCTTGCCGATGTGAAAACCCGCACCCGGCATCAACGGCTGCAACCACGGCGACGCCTCGATCAATTCCACGCCGTCCTTCTTCAACTCATTCGCGATCGCGCCGAAGATGGTCTGTGCATTCCGCTCCTTGAGCTTGAACAACACCCCCATCGCACGGAGATCAGGGCGCACGTCGAAAAGATTTTTCGGCGCGATCTGGCCCAGCATCACACACTGTTTGACGCCACGATCCGTGAACGTCTCGATCATCTTGCCCAATTGCCCAACCTTGACCCAGACCACCTCGTCCACGAGCGACGCGATGCTCTGATCCGTCTCGTTCTCGAAGGCCACGGCCACGATGCGTTTGACGCCCCCTGCCCTGGCTTGCTTTGCGAACAACAACGGCAACGAGCGATTGCCCGCGATGATGCCGATGGATTCCAACGGTGAACTCATGCGAAGACGGTAGCGGGTTTCAACAACCGGAAGCAATTCTGCAAACGAAGCGAGCGTTGCAGCATCTGTTGAGGTTCAAACAACCGTTCAACCTAGAGGTATTTGCCAAAGAGGGACGATGTGTCGTTTTAGTAAACTTCCTACTGTTTGCTGAAGGTTTGCTTCAGTTGCGCAATCATATCGTCAATCTCTGCCTTCTTATTTTTGAACTTGAAACGGTGAGTTAGGTCACCCAAATCCTCGAAAGCCACATTGTCGTCCCATCCCTCAGAAATCGGTTCTCCCTTCCGAAGCCAGAACACGCAATTCGGTCCACCCCAAACCAAAATCGTACCGTCCTCATTGACGGCGATGACATTCATCTTTTCCGGGATAAGAAAGCCCTCCGCCTCAAATCTTCCGTTAACTTCAACGATGCGCGATGGATCAAAGACCATCTCTACTATTTTCGTCTTGTAGCCTATGAGGTCATTCTCGACTTCAATCGGAACGAGCGGTCTCATTTTGATGAGGTACAAGCTGTCACCAGCAAACGAGCGTTGCAATAAGTGCGGTAGAAAATTCTTTTCGGATGGAGAAAGCATAATGCCTGTTACTTAGTCAGTTTGGCTCTCACCGGTGAGAGCGTGGTATGCGTTAGTTCTTGTGTTGATTTAAGGCGGGCTGTTGGCTTCCCGCAAGTTGATTGTTTGGCCTACCAAGAAACAAAACTAACCCGGCAACTCGTCGCACCAACCTCAACTGTCCCGAAGAGATAAATGGATTGACGCTCGCCCTCACCCTTGCCCTCTCCCCCAAGGAGAGGGAATGACATTGGACCGCTCTCAGAGTTGCGTCAGCGCATCCGCTCAACCCAGCCGCTGATTTAACACGAGAAGCTGCATCGCGCTAAAACTAAGCGGCGGCGGATGGGAGAGAGTGCCGTGGTGCACTGCCATTAAATTAAGCCAAAACTCAAAAACTCATAAAAGCATGAAGTCCCCAGTTTTTTTTGAGTTTATGAGTTTTGGCTTTTATCCCAATCCGTTCGTCCGTCTCGCCATCGTTCATTCAAAGGCGGTGGGGACGGGGTGAGGGCGGGCGTTCTCACAAACTTCCCCCAACACACATCGCCGCGTTACACCTACAAATCACGCCCCGCCATCACAGCCTTGAGCGTTCTCCAATCCCAGTTGTGTTTGTCGGTCGTTATCGGCAACCGGTACCAGATCACGCCCCGCATCGCCGCAGGGCGGTTTGCCGTCCAGTCGCGGATCAGCCCCGAAATCTCTCCAGCATTGGAGTCCACGTTCCGGATGATGGCATTCGTCGGCCAGTTGGGACGCGGCCCTTCTGCCGCCAAGCTGATGAAGTCGCCTTTCGGATCGAACGCCATGTCATAGCCATACGTAGGCAACGCCACACGGAACGGCACCCCGATCTTGCCCGCCCGCTCGATGGCCCGCCGCGCCGCTCGCGGTTCGCACAACGAATACTCAGCTTCAAAACTTTTGGGTCGCTCGGCGGAATGAACCTGCAACACGTAGTTCGTCGCAAGTGCGGCAAGTTTTGCGAACGCCGGTTTCCTCAGCCAGTTGGGCAATGCGGTGATGGTCACCGGCACAGGCGCGACCCGGCGTTGCACGGCTTCAACCCAGACGCGGTAGCCGTCGAGCTTGGAACTCGCGCAATCAAAGTCCAGTTGCAGTTCGGCCAGCGCGACACCGTTCGTCCTCGCATCCGCAACGAAACCCGCCGCCGTGTCGCAGATGAATTGGATCGCGGCATCATTGGTAGTGAACGGCCCAGAATAAGTTCCGACACGCAACGCCAGTCCGACGGGGCGTTTCAGATCCGCAAGCAGCGGCTTGTCCACACCCACGCGAACCAACTCGGGCTTTGAACCATTCCAAGTGATTTCGCCCCGCAGAAGAACCAGCTCAAAGAAATTCGTAGCGTGCGCAGAAACCGCATCACGGACGGGCTGAGTCCACGCGCGTTGCCAAACGTAGGCGTCCTGCCGCATCGCTCCGCTGACGCGCGGCCCACCACTGGCAAAAAGAATCAAAACAACCAACGCACCAGCGATGGCCGCAAGCAATCCGCCAAGAATCACGAGACGCCGTTTCATCAACGCGGCGAAGCATGAGTGAGCGAGAAGCCTGAGACAAGTTTCGTCGGGGCGTTTGAAAAAGATTTTTCCCGAATGAGTTTGTCGCCATTATGAAGGCCGTGATTCCGACGATGAAACTGCATTTTCACGAAGCTGGTGCTGGCGAACCGCTCATCCTTTTGCACGGGCTACTTGGCTCGCATCACAACCTGCTGCCGCAAGCGGAGAGTTTCGCCAGTCGCTTTCGCGTGTTCGCTCTAGATCATCGCAATCACGGCGCGTCTCCTCACGCGGATGAGTTTGATTACGACGTGATGGCGGCAGACGTGATGGCGTTTATGCGCGATCAAAACATTTCGCGAGCTCGATTCATCGGTCACTCAATGGGCGGCAAGGCGGCGATGCGACTGGCGCAGCTTCATCCTGACGCGGTTGAGCGACTCGTCGTCGTGGATATGTCCGTGCATGAGTATCCGCCACGCTACGCCTCCATGCTGGATGCGATGCTCGCTTTGGATCTGAGCCGATTTCAGCAGAGGAACGAAGTGGATGTCGCGCTCGAACCGATCGTCGCGTCAAAGACGATGCGGCAGTTCCTCATCAAGAATCTGGGGCGTGATGCTGCGGGAAAATTATTCTGGAAACCAAATCTTGCCGCCATACGAGCAAACTATGATCGCATCCGTAGCGCGTTGCTGCCAGCGAACGCCGTCGCCTGCCCTGCCCTGTTCATCCGTGGGGCGAAATCAGATTACGTCCGCGCCGACGATCTTGATCTCATCAAGGCCAGCTTTCCGAACGCGGAGTTGGCGACAATCGAAGAAGCCGGGCACTGGGTTCACGCGGAAGCACCAGAGAGATTCAATGAACTGGTCGGCGCGTTTTTGAAATAGTATTGGCAAAGGCGAATTTCTAGGAGCGCGGCTGTGTCGCAGACCAGCCGCAGCATATGGAACTGCAACGACGGTTCTGGATGAATTCGACGCGTCCTGAATGTTCGTGTGCGCTGCGGCTGGTGCTTTGCACACAGCCGCGCTCCATCTAATCACTCCGGCAGCCACTTCCATTGCAACCGTGCGACATGGGGATCAATCCGCGCCAGCACAAAAAGCGCAAACCGCTCCTTAAGCCGCGTCCAGAAACTTCGCGAGTGTTTCCATGTCGCGACATCAATGCTGCTGCTCTGTGCAAGGGTGTCTGAAAATATTCCACGCGCCTCGGCTGCCATCTTAGGATTCTGAAAGCGGATCATCAGTTCGTAATTGATGCTGAGACTGCGCGGATCCAGATTTGCGGAGCCGACATAGACCGCGTCGTCAATCACCAGCAACTTGGCGTGTAATATCTGCGGCTGATACTCGGATATCTGCGCCGCAGATTTGAGCAGCCGCTGATACAGACTCCGCCCCGCCAGTTGTGACAACGCCACATCCGTTTTGCCAGCGAGCACTAATTGAACTTCTCCACCCTTCCGCGCGGCACGCCCCAGAGCGCGACGGATGCGCCAAGTTGGAAGAAAGTAAGCCTCGATGATTTGCACGCGGCGTGCGTGAGCTAGGTCTTTGTTCAACGCTCGGCGGATCGGATTCCATCCACGGCCAGGGCCGCCAAGCAACAAATGTTCGTTCGCAGCCACGACTGTCTTCTTATGTTTCGCCCGCCATAATCGGACGAGCCGTTTATGGCGAAAGTCGGCGAGCGTAAACATTTCATCGAAAGACGCTGACAGTTCAGCGATCAGCCCGCCTTCCAATTGCAACCCCAGATCACACCAGCCTCGCTTGACGCCATCGCCTTCGTACTCATGGGAGATGTTGAATCCACCGATGAACGCCACGCGCTCATCGCAGACCAACAGCTTGCGATGATTGCGAATCCCAAAACGTTTCAATGCGATGGGATTGAACACGCGCGCCTCGCCGCCATCCGCCTTGAGCGACGACCAGAAGTCATCCGGCAAATTATTTGAGCCAACACCATCCACCAACACGCGCACAGATACTCCGCGTTGTCTGGCGCAAAGAAGAGCGTCACGAAATCTTCGGCCCAACTCGTCATCAGAAAAGATATAAACCTCCAAGCGGATAGATTTGCTGGCAGCATCAATCGCCGCGAGCATCGCAGGGAAAGCTTCATCGCCGCAGCGCAACCATTTCCATTTGGTGGTCTGTGGCGATGACATTGGGGCAGGTTATTGATTGTTGACACGATTGGCAAACCGCTGCTCCTACAAAGATAGAAGCGATTGGAATTTTGGGGGTACTTGGTTGTTCTTAATCTTAATCTCTCCCTTCCAAGGGTGGGTGGAAAATATGACCAAGAACCAATCTGTAACAGCGAACTCCTTCCTGCGCGCTTCAGCCGGACTAGAATTCACCAGCAATGATTCCAACACCCCCGAACGACCCAATAAAAAATATATGTTCAAACACCCGGTCGGTTTTGGCATCTATACCACTGTGAATCGAATTCTCACCTACGTTGTCGCAACACTCATTGCGGTTTTTGCCTTGAGCGCAGATGCCGCCACCACGCGGGCGACGCTGCTACTATCAGCAAACACTGCCAAGCCGGGCGACACGATCACGGCTGCCGTGCGGTTGGAGATGTCGCCAGGCTGGCACACGTATTGGAAAAATTCCGGCGCGTCCGGCATCGCGACTTCAATCAAATGGGAATTGCCAAAAGGAGTCACAGCAGGCGAGATCAGTTGGCCAGTGCCGGAGAAGTTTGTTCCCGAAAAAGTTGGCGATAACGGCACAGCAATTCCGGGCTCACAGGATTTTGAACAAACCACCTACGTTCTGCACGACGAGGCTGTGCTACTAGTGCCGCTGACGATTGCGCCCGATGCAGCGACAGGTCGCGTCGAACTCAACGCGCATGTCGAGTGGCTTGAGTGTCAGGTGAATTGCGTGCCCGGAAAACAAGATGTATCAGTGGCGTTGGAAATTGGTTCGGCCACCAAACCCTCGGAAGACGCGGCTTCATTCGCAGACTGGCAAAATCATCTTCCAAAGTCCGGAGAGTTATTCGCGCCCAAAGCCCGTTGGGAAAACATGCCAGCAGCCAAGACTCGCGCACTATTGATCGAGTGGAAACCCGGCGACAACACGAGCGGATGGGATTTTTTTCCTGAAAGCAACGAAGGCTTCGAGATGCAGCATCAGACGGAATTGGTTGCCACAAACAATGGCGTCGTGATGCTGCGAAAGCTGGTGACGCTATCCGGTGATGCGTGGCCGAGAGAAGTTTCTGGACTGCTCATTCAGAAACGCAGCGGGAAGACAGAGAGCTATTCCGTAAAAATAAAACTGTCTGGTGACGCCAACAAGTCTGTCGCGACAAGCGGAAGTAACTTGCCAATCCAAGAAAGAAAACCGCTCTGGCTCTGGCTGATTTACGCATTCATCGGCGGGTTGATCCTGAACATCATGCCGTGCGTGTTGCCGGTGATCGCGCTGAAAATTCTTGGTTTTGTGGGTCAGGCCAAAGAATCGCCAGCGCATGTGCGTAAACTCGGCTTGCTCTACGCAGCGGGCGTCCTTGTCTCCTTTCTCGTTCTTGCCGCACTCATCATCGGCATCAAAGCGGCGGGGCATCGCGCAGGTTGGGGAATTCAATTCAGCAATCCCTACTTCATCGTCAGCCTGACTGTTCTCGTCACGCTCATCGCGTTGAACTTGTTCGGCGTGTTTGAGGTGACGCTTGGTGGAAGCACCATGAGCGCGGCGGGAGAGGTCGCATCGCGCGGCGGATTGACGGGCGCATTCTTCAACGGCGTATTGGCGACTGTGCTGGCGACGCCTTGCACCGCGCCGTTTCTTGGAGCATCGCTTGGATTTGCGTTCGCACAACCTGCGCCCATTGTTGTGGCGATTTTCCTGACCGTCGGGGCGGGTCTCGCAGCACCGTACGTTCTGCTGAGTTGGCAACCGGCGTGGCTCAAGTTTTTGCCAAAACCCGGCGCGTGGATGGAGCGATTCAAAGTCGGCATGGGTTTTCCGATGCTGCTCACCGCCGTGTGGCTGCTCAGTCTGGCTGAACCTTTTTACGGAGATCGAACAACGTGGCTTGCCGTGTTTCTAGTGTTGGTGGCTGTGGCGGCGTGGGTGTTTGGATTCACTTCACGCCCTCGTGGATTCGTGGTTGCCTTGATCATTTTGATCGCTGGCTATGTCCTCGTCCTCGAAGGACAGCTTCATTGGCGCGAACCTGTGAAGGCCAGCGCCACAACGCGCAAATTCATCGCTACGCCTCCGAAGGGTTACGATTGGGAGCCGTGGAGTAGCGAAGCAGTCGCCAAGGCACGCGCAAGCGGCCATCCTGTGTTGGTGGATTTTACCGCGAACTGGTGCCCGACCTGCAATGCGGTCGTGAAACCCGTGCTGCAATCTGAGTCTGTTCGTGCGAAAGCAAAGGAAGTTGGTGCAGTGGCGTTGCTTGCAGATCACTCGCTTTATCCGCCGGAGATTCAGGACGAATTAAAACGCTACGAACGCGCTGGCGTACCGCTTGTGTTGGTTTTTCCGCGCGACCCGAATCTACCTGCGATAGTGCTGCCCGAAACGCCGACGCCTGGAATGGTGATTGAAGCACTGGAGAAAGCTGCGAAGTAAGCAAAGACCGAAAGCTCGAATACCGGCAGAACATCCCTCTTCCCGTCTGCTGGTATGTTTCTCTTCTCTACTGGATTTGGGCTAGGAAGGACGACGTGTTACTCCCCCAAGTTCACCATCGTCCCTCCCTCGCACTGCCCATCTGACTCCGCTAAGAACTGAAGATCAACCAAACCGTCAACCAACCGCGAGGAGAGAATAGCCTGTGGAGACATTCTTACAATTCCGCCAAATGCCTGACTGTGTCCCAGTGGTTTTACCCGTTAAAAGCAAGATGACGAGATGAGGTTTCAGTTGGATTACACGCCAGGACTGACGCAAATCGAAAATCTGTCACGGAGACAATCGAATCCACTCTGTGCGGGTGCGATATTTTTCGCCACTGGCAGCTTCGATCAATGCGTAAAACGGATGCAACCCCTCCCAAAGATTCGTGCCGTGAACGGGAAAGATCACGTCTGAAATATTCGTCGCCGTAGCCATCGCACCGCCCGTGGTGAAGAGAGTGATCGAACTGATATTGTTGGTGTTTGCAGCAACTTGAATCTGATAGCTGCCTTGAGCCGAGGCGTTGTTTGTCAGATCGAACAAACTCATCGCCGCTGTCAACGATGTGTTTTGAATCCGCACGGGAACGGTGGTGCGCGTCTGAGTTCGCACGCTGCTGCCCTCGTAGGCAACTGCAGTCAACTCGTGATGACCGTCGGGGAGCGTGGTGGTATCGAGCGAGAATGTGGGCGTGAGATTGTAAGCTCCAGCGGTGAGATAAACATGATTCCTCGGCTGGAGATCGGCAAGGTTCACCCTGAGAGTTCCAGAACTTGGTAAAGCTGTCAGGCCGGATCCCTTTTTTGTGACATTAACATAAACACCCGACGCTGCATGTCCCGAGGAACGGGCGCGGAGGAAAAAGGTTGAAATGAGTCCTACTGAAAAGTCCTCAGCTATCACACCGTCCGCAGACTGGAGCAGCGGGTTTGTGTTGATCATACTCGCAATCTGCGCAACGAGGTTCGTGTAGTGAACGCCTGCGGTCTGATTCGTTGCGGCAACGATGACTGACTGGCCATTGGTCTTGGTGATCGCAAATCGCAAATAGTCGCCGGCAGCAAGCGTTGAAAACTTTGAGAACTTGAACTCCTGATACCCGTAGGCGGAAGTGGGACGAAATGTGGATTGGGCGGCACGCACGAATGTGGTGAGATTGGGCGCGCTCCCCGCAAGGCTGTTTGCCGTCATTGAAATCTGCCGAAAGGTGAAGTTAGTGGCCACGGAGATCCAATCTGATCCATTCGTGCAAACATCCACCGTGTAAGGCTGCACTGCGCTATCTACACGAAGAAGCGAGCTTGGATTCGTGGCTACCACCGAAAACGCGGGCATAGTTGGCGGCGTGATCCATGCACGATAGAACTGATGTGTCACCGTCGCCGCAGTTGTGTCCAAGAATTCAAAGGCGCCTCCCGATTGATTCGTGGCTGCGGGTATCCAGTCAATTTGATTGGACGAATAAAGCACGGTGCAGGGCTGACCAAGCTGACTTTCCACCATCATGCGAAATGCGCCTCCATTGGTAATAATCGGAAACGAGACTTTTGGCGCCAAATAAGGGGTCGGCCCCACCACACGATAGAATCTACTAGGGTGTTGAAGCGAATCTGGATCAGTAAAACTGAGCAAGCCCGGCGTGGAGTTTGTCGCGATACAAACCCAATCCATGAGGTTGGTTGAAGCTTGGACGACGTAATTAAGTGCCGTCGGGATCTCCACGTTCATTTCAAATTTTCCCGACTTGTCGGCACCTGTTCCATACAACCTTGGCTTGTACGTTTCCGGCAAATAACTCACGCGATAGGTCAAACCAGTCCAAGTCGTCAAAACTGCCTCGCTCACAAAAAATGGAAATGCCTGATGATTAGTGGCTGTGGACTGCAATTCGATTCGGTCACCATGGGCGATAGCCTTGATCTTTGTCAGGTTCAGGTTCGTTGCGGCGTTGATTACACTTGCCAGCTCGGTGGCAATCGTTGTCAGAGCAGCATTCGAGGCTACCGTGTAGGCAATCGGATATCCATTCAACGAAAGTGTAATCTGATTCCCATCAGCAGGCGGAATATTCGTGATCGTGCTGAAAAACCTTCCGTCAACAAACAGAGCAATCTGTTGAAGTGGGCGAGTTCCATCGTGTGCGGTACCATCGTGTGCGGTAAAATGCACGGATAACGGCACTGTTCCCGTCAATAATGCATTAGATACTCCGACACTCCAGCTACCGCCACCTGACTGGGCGAAGGGCGCAGCCAGAGGCTCGGCAACTGTCAGTCCCAAATACGGAACGCTGATGCTCTGATAGTAACTTTCCGCAATGTTAAACCCACGCGCCTGGTAGAAGTACACCTGAGGATCTGGGAATTTTTGCGCGTCAGTACCCGGTTCAG
This sequence comes from Verrucomicrobiota bacterium, assembly GCA_031423875.1. GTDB lineage: Bacteria > Verrucomicrobiota > Verrucomicrobiia > Limisphaerales > JADLHS01 > JADLHS01. The sequence continues at coordinate 17,226 of JANPGI010000522.1, forward strand.
CGACTGTTCCGTAGCTGCCAGATGCTCCAGCGTTGATAAACGCGAGCAAATTTGTCTGATCATTGTTCCCAAATATGATTCCACCGTACGACGTGAAACTATCTGCAATCGCACCCGGAATAAAGGTATTGGAAGAAACATTAAAATAGGGAAGGCCAGTTTGATATCCCAACAGACCAGATTGTCCCGCTGGGGAGTTTTGATTTGTTCTGATCATTGTGGAGACAGCAAGCAACTCGGTATTAAAAATGGCGTTATCAAAAGCTCGATGCCGGATGTTTCGCGCCGTATCTGAACTTTTGGCTAAAACCACAGGTTGGGATGGAATATCACCATCACTCTGAACCCCGCGATCCACGAGCACCTTCGCCTTATTCAAAGAATCCGATGTGATCATGGTCACCAGAAATGAATTGGTACGGGCACTGGCGGGCTTGTTCATTTGGAATGCAGATTCGCTGAACGCATAACTGTTCGTCACCCCTACATCCGTACCCCCTTCTCCTCTTAGCCCATAATACAATGCCGAAGTCGTACTGTTAATATTTGTCCCGTTAAAAATAGTTGTGTGCGGGATATCCATCGAAAGCACGACGTATTCGATCTGGTTCGCGAGTTGTCGAGCGGAGAGTGCTTCAAGTATTGGATTCAATAATTGTGTTGTAAACTCAGTTCCGGACCAAGAAATGTTCCCTCCCGCCCAACTTATCTTCAAAAGATTTTCAGGTGGAAGCGACCTCTTCTCGCAATAATAATTCGCAAGTATGCACGAATTAGAGCTTGTTTGATTTACGATAACGATTGCGTTCAATCCGCTTCCTCCAGCCCGAACATTTGAAGCATCAAGCAACAAGAAGCCAACAAGGAACACAGCTGAAATTTTTATTCGCTGACCTCCGTTCAATTTTGTCAAGTTGGTGCGAGGGCAAAACACGATCACTTCTGAATATATTCCATCATAAAGAATTTATCGGTTATTCAAAGAAAAAAGCCGGCCTTTGTTAAGGCCGGCTTTGCAATTATTGCAAAATCCAATCAACGACGACGACGCAAGAAGCCCGCTGCGCCGAGCGCAACAGCCAGCATAGAAATAGCAGTCGGTTCTGGAACTGGAGCGATTGCCATCTGTTTGTCCTTGAATACATCCAAGCTCTGTCCGTTTTGAATCAAGCTATCCCATTGGAATGACCAAGTGACATCGCCCGAGAGAGGTCCAATGTTGTTGTTAAGATCATAACCAGGAATCGTGTTCAAATTGTTGAGCGTTGTGAACGCAAGCGCAGCTTCAGCCCTGTTTGCGGGTGGTTGTGCTGCTGTTTCTGCAATGCCCGTTGCACCATCCCATTGGATAACCGAATCGAACGCATTGCCAACGATAACCGAGTCTCCACCAGCGGTTCCCAGCAAGTTAAAGTCTGAATACTGGAAGAGATGGAAATCCAACGGAGCACCACTGTTGTTAAATACATTAATCGTTTCGGCAATGTCAGCGTTGCCAGATAGAACTCCGCCACCAGTCAAAACATAGCTTACGGTCAGCGTGAACTGCGCGTGAGTATATGTAGCCTCTAAAGTCTGTGAGTCAGGGTTATTTACAGACGCAGCACCAATCGCATTGATCGGCATTGCAAGACCATTACCAATACGATAGTAAAACCATTGACTGTTTAGATGGTTCTGGGTCGGCGCGTTATCCACAAACCAAGAATTCATCCCAGCCGCTGAATCAACATCCACAGTGACAGAAGACCCACCGTGCGTTAGCGGCACTATGACGGCACTTGCTGTTTGTGTGAATACCACTCCCGCACAGAGTAAAATTGAAGCTGTGATACTTGAAATCTGTTTATTGTCCATAGGTGTGACTCCGATTGTTCTGATTTTCTGATGTTTTGTGTTGAGAGATCTGATATTAAGCCGCATTTACGAATAAAGGTCAAGTTAATTCTCAGTCCGACTACGATAAGCTGCCATCGAGATTGCGGCCAATGACAAAAGTGATAGGGTGCTCGGCTCAGGTGCGATCTCAATCAATTTGCTCAATTGAAAACTGGCGCCAGGCGCTAGAGTGACATCCCACTGATATGCAAATGTTACGTCACCAACACCCGCACTGGTGACATCACTCAAAGTTGTTGAAGCACCGTCCGTTAAACTTGAAAACGTCGAACTATAGATTCCAGCCTCAAAATGGCCAATAGGCGTAACCGCAGTCGTGATTGTTTCCGTCACCCGACGAATGCCGTCTGACTGATACGCTTTGTAATACTCACCATTAATCGAGTTCTGTAAAAATTGCACATTTTGCCCACCTGTAACGCCAAATAAATCAAAATCTGAATATTGGAAAAAGTGGAAATCTAACGGAGACGCAGACAGGTTTTGAACTGTAACATCTTCGTTGAGCTGCGACTTGCCCGATCCGGCGGTGTTGCCAGTAAGCCTTAAAGATGTAAAAACGCTATAGCTCGCATTGGCATATGTCAGATTAATACGCGCAAAGCTGGAGAGAGAGGTCGTTGCAACCGTGGGGGTTGAATCTATAGTTTGAATCGGGGACTCTGGGCCACCTCCCACGCGGTAGTAAAACCATTGATTCTTAAGATAGTCAACGCCATCAACGGTCCAATCAACAATTCCTCCACCCACGTTCGTGTTGACACTGAAAGAGGAGTTCTTGTTAACAAGTGTGATGTCCTGAGCAATCGCATTCAGCGACAACAAGGCAATTATGCTAGCTTGGACAGCAATAAATCTAACGCGCATCGCACTCATAAAAACTTAGTAAATCTTACTGGTTTCCAACTGACTGGTTTTTTGCGCTTTGAACAATCTAACAATCTATTCTGGGACGCATTGCGATTACAGCTTACCTCCCCTATTCCGTCAATTGAAATTTAAGAATTTGCGACGAAATGATTTTTATCCCAAAAACAGCCAGCAACGTCGCAACAACACTCGCGACCAAGTCCAAGACATCGGATCAGGAAACAAAGGATGCCGCTCTGGACTTGATCGTGACGCAGCTCGCCAACTACGTGGAGAACACGAGCAACGGGGATAAGACGAAGATCGAGAGCGCAGGTTTCTCGGTGCGTAATCCTTCCACGCCTCCAGTGCCGATGACGCCGCCGACGGATGTGGTGGCGTTGCCCAGTGACAGTGCGGGCAGTGCAGACCTGTCCTGGGCCGCAGTGCGTGGTGCGTATGCCTACAACATCGAGCGCGCCTCGGATGCGCCCTCGTTGCAATGGGCTGGTGTGGCCTCGGTCACGAAATCAAAAGCCAGCGTGAACACGATGGTGAGCGGGCAGAAGTATTGGTTCCGCGTCTCGGCTGTGGGCCCTGCGGGTCAAGGCCCGGCGAGCGCGCCCGTGCCGTTGTTCGCCCCGTGAGGGATCCTCATCTTTCTGCCCGCATCTGCGGGCGGGTTGAAGGTGTCGCTCCAATGCTTGTCCATCTCGTGAGCTTTCACTAGCCTCATGGCATGACAACTTCACGACGCCCGCTCAAACCCGGCTCGCTCTATGTCGGCTTGATGTCCGGCACGTCGGCGGATGGGATTGATGCGGTCGTGGCGCGATTGGACGGATCAGGGCGCGGTCTTCGGGCGGAGTTGCTCGCGCATGTTCACAAGAAATTTACTCCGGCATTTCGCAAGCGCGTGCTGAACGCTTGTTTGCACGGGCATGTGGCCGAGATATGTGAATTGAATTTCGTGCTGGGCGAACACTTTGCTCGTGCGGCGTTGTCGGCAATTCTTCTGGCGAAACTCAAGCCGTCACAGATCACTGCCATCGGTTCGCATGGACAGACAGTTCATCATCTGCCGAACGCCAAGACGCCGTCCACACTTCAGATCGGTGAGCCGAGCGTGATCGCGGAACGGACGGGCATCACGACGGTAGCGGATTTTCGCGTGCGTGACATGGCCGCAGGCGGACAAGGCGCACCGCTCGTGCCGTTCGCGGATTGGGTATTGTTCACCCACGATGTTCGTCCGCGCATCATCCAGAACATCGGCGGCATCGGGAATCTCACGTATCTGCCGCCTCGCGCAAAACTGGCGGACGTGATCGCGTTCGACACTGGGCCCGGCAATATGGTGATGGATGCCGTGGTCACAGAGTTGAGTGGCGGAAAATTAACTTATGATCGCGATGGTCGCTGGGCCGCACGTGGAAAAGTCTCCGAAAAATTGCTGGCTCATTGCATGGCTCATCCGTTTCTACGCCGACAACCGCCGAAGACGACCGGGCGCGAGGAGTTTGGCGAAATGTTTGTGAAGCGGCTGTTGGCCAAAGCGCGCCAATTGCGTTTGTCGGACGCGGACATTGTCGCCACGACCACTGACTTCACGGCGGCGAGTATCGCTGACGCCTACCGGCGTTTCATCTTGCCAAAACTGGACGCTGGTATGTTCGAGGGGATGCAGATCGTGCTCGGCGGCGGCGGGGTGCGAAATGCCACGTTGGTTCGGATGCTCCAAGATCGCGCTGGCTTTGGCACTGTTTGCGGACATGAGGATTTCGGGATGGACAGCTCGGCCAAGGAGCCACTCGCGTTCGCGATCCTGGCACACGAAACCTTGGGAGGACGCCCCGGCAATGTTGCGTCCGTCACCGGCGCGCGTCGGGCTGTGGTGTTGGGGAAGATTGTTACAGGGTAATGGACGCGGATTCCGAAACTAAACCGCTAATCTGCGCTGATCGGCACTAATCCGAATAGGGTTGAAACGACAACGGAGTGATGAACTGCTCCCGGCTTTGAACATCAAACATGTCAGTCATCAGCGAGGATTAGCGAAGATTAGCGGTTCAAAAATCCGGGTCTGAGCTTAAATCTGTTTGAGTTTGTCGCTGTTTCCTTACAGATTCTCGCCCGCTCAAATCAACTTTGAATCATGTCCAAACTTCAGATCAAACCGGCTGGCTCTTGTGCCTACGACCTTCTCTCGCTCGGCGAGATCATGCTGCGCCTTGATCCCGGCGAGGGACGCATCCGCACCACGCGTGAATTTCGCGTCTGGGAAGGCGGCGGCGAATACAACGTCGCGCGCGGATTGCGCCGGTGTTTCGGGATGAAGACTGCCGTGGCGACTGCGTTTGCCGACAATGACGTGGGGCGGTTGCTTGAAGATTTTATTTTGCAGGGCGGCGTCAGCACGGAGTTCATCAAGTGGCTGCCGTTCGATGGCATCGGTCGCGTGACGCGCAACGGACTGAACTTCACAGAGCGCGGTCATGGTGTGCGCGGCGCGGTGGGAGTTTCGGATCGCGGATTGACGGCGGCGAGCCAGCTCAAGGCGGGGGATTTCGATTGGGATCACATCTTCGGCAAGCTCGGTGTGCGTTGGCTGCACACGGGCGGGATTTTTGCCGCACTCAGCGACACAACTCCGCAACTTGTCATCGAGGCCGTGAAAGCTGCAAACAAGCACGGCACGATTGTCAGCTACGATTTGAATTATCGTCCGAGTCTTTGGAAATCCATCGGTGGTCAGAAACGCGCGCAGGAAGTGAACAAGGAGATCGCGAAGTATGTAGACGTGATGATCGGCAACGAGGAAGACTTCACCGCGTGCCTCGGTTTCCACGTCGAAGGCGCGGATGAAAACCTTCTTCACATTGATGTGACGGCGTTCAAGAAGATGATCGAGACGGCGGTGAAAACATTCCCAAACTTCAAGGCCACCGCCACGACGTTGCGCGCGGCGAAGACCGCGACAATCAATGACTGGGCGGCAATCGCCTGGCACGACGGAAAATTCTTCGAGAGCCGCAAGTATCCTGATCTTGAAATCCTAGATCGCGTCGGCGGCGGCGACAGTTTTGCGTCCGGATTCATCTACGGATTGATGACCACTGGCGATGCTCAGAAAGCTGTGGATTATGGCGCGGCTCACGGCGCGCTGGCAATGACAACGCCCGGCGATACGAGCATGGCGGACAAGGGCGAGGTGGAGAAGTTGATGCGCGGCGGCGGCGCGCGGGTGCAGAGGTGAGATCGTTGACTACAAATACGCGGACCGCACCAATAGTTTGCGGAGCGGAATGAAGGGAGGTCGCCGGGCCTTGGGCACAGCAACTTTCAACAACCCACAGTTGAGACTCTTTTCGCGGCGTTCTGCAATTCTACGACGACGGCTGCGTCCCAGTGGCACTTGATGCAACGGCTTGCGCCGCGATGGCGATGTCCATCGTCTCACTCTTCGTATGCGGTGCATCCTCTTCCTTATCCACCGGATTCGCCATCGGTGTTTCGAGGCTGTGCATTGGGTTCGTCCCGGTTTCGGTCACGGGATGCGGGTCGTTCGCCTTGTGGAATTTCACACTCACGATTTTGCTCACGCCGTGTTCTTCCATCGTCACGCCGTAAAGCACGTCGGCCATGCCGATGGTGCGCTTGTTGTGCGTGATGATGATGAACTGCGAGTGATCAATGAACCGTTGCAACACGCGGATGAAGCGATTGATGTTCGATTCGTCCAGCGGCGCGTCCAACTCGTCCAGCACGCAGAACGGACTCGGCTTCACCTGATAGATCGAGAACAACAACGACACCGCCGTCATCGTCTGTTCACCACCCGACAGCAGCGTGATGGTCTGCAATTGTTTGCCCGGAGGTTTCGCCACGATATCAATGCCGGATTCGAGCACGTCGTTTTCGTCCGTGAGAATCAAATCCGCTTTTCCGCCGCCGAAAACCTCGGTGAACATCACGCGGAAGTTGTCGCGGATCTGCGTGAACGTCGTCAGGAACATCTCCTTCGTCTGCGTATTGATGCGATTGATGACTTCGAGCAACTGCGCCTTGGCCGACACGAGATCGTCGTGCTGCGTCGTGAGGAATTGATGGCGTTGTTCGGTTTCTTCGTATTCTTCGATGGCAACGAGATTCACCGGGCCGAGATCATCCAGCTTCCGCTGCAATTCTTCGACCTGCTTCGCCACGGCGTCCCAATCCGTGCCCACACCGCTCTTCGCCATTTCTTCCGGCGTCATAGTTTCAACCTTGGCAGGACCTTCGTCCGCGTAGGTGATGGTGATGCACTCGCTGCGAATATCGTCGAGATTGAGATGATACTTCTGCTGGATGCGCTCGCGGAGGTTTTGCGCGGACATGTTCTTCTGCGCCAGTTCCACTTCGATCGTGCTGCGCGATTCCTGCAACTGCGTCAGCCGCCGCCGCTGTTCGCGCAACGATTCATCGCGCGAATGCACATCCGCTTCCTGCGTCTGCTTGCGCGCGAACAACTCCGCCGCCTGCGCGTTCACCTGTTCGCGGTCGTGCGCGAGGCGTTCAATCTTGCTCTGCGAATCGGCAATCTCCGATTCCGCCTGCGCCTTGCGCGCGATGAACGATGAAATCTCACTCTTGCGCTGCTCGATGATCTGCGCCAGTTCGCGCACGCGTTGTTCGAGCGATTGCACCTGCTGCCGGAACGACGCCGACATCTGTTCTTCCGTCGCGAGCGAAACTTTGCTTTCGGTCAACGTCGCCGTCGCGGTGTCGCGCTGCTGGCGCGCGGTTTCGAGTCCGGTCGTGAGCGTGACGACCGTTTCCTGCGCCGCGTGTTCCTTGGTCGCGAGGATGGTGGCGCGCTCGACGAGTTGCGTGCGCTTGTCGTTGCCTTCCTTTTCCTGCGCCGCGAGGCTCGTCACTTCATAGACGACCGTTTCAATCTTCTGGTGCAGCAAGCGGTTGGAATTCTGCAACGCATTGAACTCACCTTCGCGCGTGGCGATGGCGACTTCCTGCTGGCGCAATTCTGTCTGCGCTTCCTGCAAGCTCGCCTGCAATTCCGTCTGCTCGCTCAAGAGCGCGCCGCGTTTGCGGCTCGCTTCCGCAACTTTCTCCTGCAAGTCCGCAACGCTCGCCTGCAAGTCCGTGATCTGATTCTTACGACCGAGAATCGAGGACGGCGCTTTGCTGTTGCCGTTGCCGTTAAGATAACCACCGGTGTAAATGCCGTGACGATTCAACAAGTCGCCGCCCAGTGTGACGAAGTCGCAGCCCGCGTGACCGTTCTGGATTTGCGCCGTCGCCGTGGAAAGATTGCCCGCGATGAACGTCCGACCGAGCAGCGACTTCAACAAATTCTCCACCGAGGCATCCGTCCGCACCACGCTCAACGCATGAACGATCTCGCCTTCGCTCAAAACTTTATCTGAAAGCGCACCGATCGCCGGGGACATTTCGCCGGTGAAGGACAACTGACTTTCATCGGTGTGTTTGATGGACAACGCCGCCACGCTCGCGCGGCCCGCCTTGGTGTTCGCGAGATCGGAAAGAATCTGCTGCGCTGCTTCCGGCTGCTCGGTGAGCACGAGTTGCAGGTTGTGACCGAGCGCGTTTTCAATCGCGATGACATACTGATCCGGCACACGGATGCGATCCGCGAGCGAACCGATGACGGATTGCGACTTGCGCAACGCCGCCACCGCGCCCGCACTGAAACCTTCGTGCGAACCTTGAAGTTGTTCGAGCACGTTGAGCCGCGAACGCTTCTCCGCCTGCTGTTGCAAAAGTTTGTCCTGCTCCGCGCTGGATTGCTGCAACTCAGTTTGGAGTTCTTTCAATCGCGCCTGCCGATGTTCCACCGAGCCGCGCTTGGTGGCGACGCTCTATTTGTACGTCTCCACGTTCGCCACAAACATCGCGAGGCGGGTTTCGAGTCCGGTGCGCTCTTCTTCCAACTGGATTTTCTCCGAGGAAAGTTTTTCGAGCCGCACGACATTGCCCTGCTTCTGCAAGTCGAGCGCGTTGACTTCGTTGCGGACGCGGGTCAAATCCTGAGCAGCGGCGAAAGCATCCGACTGCGCCTGACGTAATTGTTCCTGTCCGCGGCGAATCTCGTTCTCAATCTGTTGCAACGCAGCCTGACGCGTCTTCAATTCTTCGCGATGCGTGGCGAGCGTGGCTTCAGACACGGCCAAGCGCTCTTTCACTGACGCGAGTTCGTTCGAGGCAAAACCACGACGCTCTTCCGCTTCGGAGATGTCCGACATCGCCTTCGTGTTTTGCGACGCGAATTCCGCGAGGCGTTCCTCGTTGAACTGCACGCGGCTCTCGTGACGATCAATCTCGCTCTTGAGTTCCTGACCGCGCTGTTGCGTGACGCTGATCTCGTGTTCGAGTTCGGAGAGACGTTCGCGCAATTGCCCGATCTCGTCTTCAAAGCGCAACACATCTGCCGAACCGGTTTCAATTTCGTTGCGGAGATTGTCAGCGGAAGTTTGGCGATCACGAATCTCCCCGAGCAATACGTCGAGCTGATGCCGCGCGAGTTGCGTGTCGAGATGTTGCAACTCGATCTGAATCTGTTTGAAGCGCCGCGCCTTGCCGGCCTGACGTTGCAGCGAACCGATCTGCCTCTTCACTTCGCGGATGAGATCGGCGACGCGCAAAAGATTTTGCTCCGTGGCTTCGTGTTTGCGAAGCGACTCGCGCTTCTGGGATTTGAACTTCGTGATGCCGGCAGCTTCCTCGAAAATCATCCGGCGATCTTCGGGCTTGCTGGAAAGAATCTGCGTG
>JANPGI010000523.1:0-11016 GCA_031423875.1 Verrucomicrobiota bacterium
AGAGAAGCCATGTTTGCGAGCAACGCCTGCGCGGTGCAGATGTTGCTCGTGGCTTTTTCGCGGCGGATGTGTTGCTCGCGCGTGCCGAGTGCGAGACGCATGGCCGGCTTGCCGCGTGAGTCTTTGGAGACGCCGACGATACGGCCGGGCATCTGGCGCTTGAATTCATCACGCGTGGCGAAGAACGCGGCGTGCGGTCCGCCATAACCCAGCGGCACACCGAAACGTTGCGCGCTGCCGACGGCAATGTCCGCGCCGAATTCACCCGGCGGCTTGATGAGCGTGAGTGCGAGCAAATCTGTTGCAACCGTGACCATCGCGCCAGCGGTGTGGGCCTTTTCCGTGAACGGCTCGTAGTTGTAAATCGCGCCGAAAGTGTCGGGATATTGCACCAGCGCGCCGAAGACCTGATCAGTGAACTCAAATTTCTCGTGATTGCCGACGACCACTTCAATCTTGAGCGCATGCGCACGGCTCCGGACGACTTCGATGGTTTGTGGATGACAGGCTTCCGAGATGAAGAAGGTGTTTTTCCCATCCTTGAGCCGATGCGACATTGTCATCGCCTCGGCAGCAGCCGTGGCTTCGTCGAGCATCGAAGCGTTCGAGATGTCGAGCGCAGTGAGTTCGCTTGCTAGCGTCTGGAAATTCACCAGCGCTTCGAGTCGACCTTGGGAAATTTCGGCCTGATACGGAGTGTATTGCGTGTACCAACCGGGATTCTCCAGCACGCTACGCTGAATCACCGGTGGCGTGATCGTGTCGTAGTAGCCCATGCCGATAAAGGAGCGGAAGACTTGGTTCTGGCTGGCGATGGATTTCAGGCTTCGCAGGGCGTCGTGTTCGGTTTGCGCGTCAGGAAGATTGAGCGGGTTGGCTAGGCGGATTTGTTTCGGGACGGCGGCATCTGTCAGTGTATCAAGTGATCCGTGGCCTAGAAATTTCAGCATGTCTGCTGTTTCAGTCGCGTTCGGGCCGATGTGTCGCCGTGAGAATTGATCCGGATGAGACAATGTTTTCATGTTTGATTGCTGCGCTTCTGAAAAAGACATGGGGCGAAGGTTAGCGTGCGCGGAGCGTGCGGGCAAAAAGAATCAAAATTGATTTGGGGGTCAACTTAGCCGAAACGATTCAGAAGAAGAGGAACGCCGAACGCCGATTCGACTGTCGGCAGAGATAACATTCAGGTGCAAGAGTCATTCTGGCGATCACACAACGGCGATTCGTTCTGGAACAATGTTCACTCCACAATGTTCACCCCATCATCCGCTACGTTCCAATCGCATCGTTCCGGCCTAAGTTTCTGGCCGAGGCTTTCCTTGCAGCGTTTGGTTGGGTAGTTTTGGAGCGTTGCCATGTCAAAGAATGTTACCACGCAGAAAATCATCGTCGCGAAATCTGCCGCCCGCTCCATGCCGTATTTGCCGCCTGCGCCTCGCTCCATCCAAAAAGGCAGTTCGCTCGGCGATTTGCTTGACCGTGAGGCGATCGAATGTCTCGTGCATAACATCTCTCTCGTATTCCCGGAGTTTGATGGCGATTCATTTCGTCGCGCTGCATTGGATGGATTGAAGCCGCTGGCGATTTTGCAGCGGGGAAAACATCTCGCCCGTGTTTTGCGTGAACATTTGCCAGCACGATATGAAGAGGCAGCCGACATTCTGATCCGCTCGCTCACGCCGCCAATGTCGCAAACCGATGATCTGGGCCTCGCTGTGTTCTTCTATCTGCCGCATGTGAGCTTCGTGGCGACGTATGGTTTGGATGCGGAACACAACGGCGGGCGTGATCCGTTCGAGGTTTCAATGAAGGCGCAGTACGAACTGACGCGCCGGTTCAGCGCGGAGTTTTCCATGCGTCCATATCTCATCAAGTGGCCGGAGCGAACGCTGGCGCGATTGATGGAATGGACGCGTGATGCTGATCCACATGTGAGGCGGCTGTGTTCCGAGGGCGCGCGACCGCGTCTGCCGTGGGCGATGCGGATCCCCGCGTTCGTCAAAGACCCGACGCCGGTATTGCCGATCCTCGAAGTGCTCAAGGACGACGATGATTTGTACGTGCGCCGCAGCGTGGCGAATCACATCGGGGACATCGCGAAAGATCATCCCGCACTTGCGTTTGAGATTTGCGAACGATGGGTGACAGGCGCGTCAGCGGAACGGAAGTGGATGATCCGCCACGCCGTGCGACATCCCGCGAAGAAGGGTGTGGCAGCGGCGTTGCGACTGCGGAAGCTGGCGGCATAAGGCGTAGCGGCGCGCACGGAAGATTTGCGCCCGACATTGCTCCATGTTCAAATTGCCGCGCATGAAGTCCATTGTTCCCGCATCAAACTCCGGCGCGAGCTTCAACATCAATCGCCGCCGCTTTCTTCAATCAGCTTCCGCCTTTGCGGCGATGGCGGCGTTTCCATCGCTCGGCGGGGACGCGCTCGACATCATCAACGGCAAACCCAAGCGCGTGGGGCTGATCGGTTCGGGCTGGTACGGCAAGAGCGATCTGTGGCGGTTGATTCAAGTCGCGCCGGTGGATGTGGTTTCGATTTGTGATGTGGACAAGCGGATGCTGGAAGGCGCGGTGAAAATTGCGAGCGAGCGGCAGAAGTCAAAGAAGTCGCCGCAGGGCTACTCGGACTACCGCGTCATGCTCAAGGAGCAGAATCTTGACATCGTGCTAGTCGGTTCTCCAGATCACTGGCACGCGCTGCACGCGATCGCGGCGATGGAGTCGGGCGCAGATGTTTATTGTCAGAAGCCGATCAGTCTGGATGTGATCGAAGGTGAGGCGATGCTTGCCAGCGCTCGCAGGCTCAAGCGCGTGGTGCAGATCGGCACGCAACGCCGCAGCACGCCCCATTGCATTGCCGCGAAGAAGCAGGTGATCGAGGCCGGACTGCTTGGGAAAATTGCTCACGTTGAGATGTGTTGTTATTACCCGATGCGCTCTAACGGCAATCCTCTCGTTCAACCCGTGCCTGAATTTCTCGATTACGACATGTGGACCGGCCCCGCCGCGTTGCGACCTTACGATGGATTGCCGCATCGCGGCTGGTGGCGGACGTTTCGGGAATACAGCAACGGCATCATGGGCGACATGTGCGTTCACATGCTCGATACCGCGCGCTGGATGCTGGGTCTGGGTTGGCCCAAACGCATCACGTCAGCGGGCGGCATCTTTGTGCAGAAGGACGGCAAATCAAACATCGCCGACACGCAGACGGCGACGTTCGAGTTCGAGGGATTGAACGCAGTCTGGCAACATCGTACCTGGGGCACAGCGACGGATGCGGATTACCCGTGGGCGCTGTTCATCTATGGCGAGAAAGGCACGCTCAAGTTGAGCACGATGCGCGCTGACTTTATTCCCCACAATAGCGATGCCAAGGCGATCCATTTCGATTGCGTGTTCGAGCGCTATCAATTTCCTGAAGAACGCACGGAGAAAGATATTGAGTTGAACGCCGCCTCAGCGACGCGCCATCACATGCTGGATTTTCTCGCGGCTATCGAGAAGCGCAGTCGCCCCGTGGCGGACATCGAGGAAGGCCACATCTCCACGGCGAGTTGCATCCTCGCGAACATCGCGATGGACACCGGACGACCCATAATCTACGACCCAAAGCAACGCATCGTCGTGGGAGATGCCGATTCCACGCAGCGATTGCGCCGGAAATATCGTGCGCCGTGGCAACATCCCGAACCTGTGTGAAGTCAACGCTGCAACCACCGGACACGCATCATTTGAGTGCCGCCGAAGGCTGGCTCGAATTGGGAAATCACCACGAAGCCTTGAACGAATTGAATCTTGTTTCTCCGGCGGAGCAGGGGCGCGTGGAGGTGTTGGGATTGCGCTGGAGCATCTCGGCTCAATTAAAACTGTGGGACGAGTGCGTGGGCATCGCAGTGAAAATCATCGAACTTGTTCCAAGGAACGTGTTCGGCTGGATACACCGCTCGTACGCGCTGCACGAGTTGAAGCGGACGAGCGAGGCGCGTGATCTGTTGTTACCCGCGTTGAAACGATTCCCCAAGAACGAAACCATCCCCTACAACCTTGCGTGCTACGAGTGTCAGTTGAGGAATCTGGATGCCGCGCGGGATTGGCTGCGTCGCGCGATGAAGTTAAAGAACCCCGCAGAACTCAAAGAGCAGGCACTCGAAGACCCGGACTTGAAACCGCTGTGGAAAGAAATCGGGAGCATGTGAAATGCGAGGGTAAGAACACCGATTTTTAACCGCTAATCTGCACTAATCCAAACGGAATTGAAGCAAGCATCCATTACGTCCCCATCAGCGGAGATTAGCGCAGATTAGCGGTTCGTTTCAATTTCCGGGTCAGATGGTCACGCTCCGCCCGCCCACTTCGGCTGCTGCTTCAAGTGGTAAAGCATCTCGCCCGCTTTCGGCACGAAGAGAATCCCCTCGTCCTCGCCGTTCGCAAAATCCTCCTCGCGGATCGTCTTCGGATCGCGATAACCCATGTTGATCTTCTTGCAGATCGCTTCGGGGATGCCGGTGGCGAGCGTGACTTTGATGCGGCATTGCTCGACGCCGTTCTCCATCTTGCCGATACCGCGCACGTGCGTGCTGTGCGCGAGGACGCCCCACGGTTTATCTTTGAACCTGTCCCACTGCGTCAGGAAATAATCGCGGCAATGATAACCGATCTCCTCGATGACTTTGCCGTGCGTGACAGAAATCTCGGTGACGTGCGGCGCATAGATGATGAGTTCGCCGCCGTCTGCGACGACGGGTTCGAGCTTATACATGCCTTTACCTGCGACCCAGAGGTCGTCATACATCAGCGGCATCTTGGAGAGCACCGTCTTGAACGGCTTCTCTTTGTAGATGATGTGAGTCTGGCGTGACAACTCGCTGGCTGCGTCCCACGCGCCTTCAGGCGAACCGAACGTGAGACCGACGAGTGATTTGTCCGGCGCGACCACCATGCAGAAACACGCCTTGCTGATCTTCACGAGTGCGCCCGCGCGATCCACGACCTTGCGGACGGGCGTCCACTTGTTGCCGATGATCATCGGGTTGGTGACCACCGCGCCGAGCCAGTGGAAGAAATTCAAAATCTTCGGTCCACCGACGCCGGGGAACAGATACTTGTTGCCGCCGGAGAACCCAACGACTTCGTGCGGGAACACTGGGCCGACGATGATGACTTGATCGTAATTGAACACGAGCTTGTTGATCTCGACCGGCACGCTCATCGAGAATAATCCGTCGGTGAGTTCCTTCACGTCCGCCTCGGTGAGCGCGCCGATTTCTTGCAATGCCGCCGGATTGTCCCACTCGTGATTGAAGAATCGGACTTTCTTGAACTCGTTGCGATGTTGCTCCACCGAAATCTCCAGCCGATCACAAATCTGTTCTTCGCTCATGGCCGGGTGCGTGCCGAGCGCGGTGAGGACATCCAGTTCCTTCGTGACTACGCCGATCTGCGCAAAAATTGTTTTGAACAACAATCCCACCGGCGCAGTGCGGGTGTGGTCTGGCACGATGAGTAAAATCTTTTTGCCGTGGTAAGCCGTCGTGGGCAATGCCTGCGCGACAAGTTGGGCGACTTGTGTGTCGTTGACGTTGCTGCCGACCGAACCGATTTGGAGAGTGGTGTTCTGCACTGGGAGAAAATAATTGTGATGATTGGCGAAATCCATCCCGTAAAGCTGCAAAGTGATTTGAAAAGAATGACAGTTGAACCGCTAATCTACACTTATCTTCGCTGATTGGAATTGGACTCACTGACCAGCGCGAACACTGTTTGCATCAGCGAAGATGAACGCGGATTAGCGGTTAAAGTTCTGGCGGGTTACAACCCCAACTTCGCAGCCACTTCCCGCACGCTGGCAGGGCGGCGGCTCGCATCTTTTTCGAGGCAGGCGGCGACGGTTTCCTCCCATGTTTTGGGGATCCCGGGTTTGCGTACGCCAAACTCGATAAGCCTTTCGTTCACGGAGGGAGGAATCACCTCAAACAGTTGCTTGAAAATATCGCCCTCGTGGAATGGAGGTTTGCCGGTGAGCAGTTCATAGATCGTCGCGCCGACGGAATAAACATCGTCGGCCACAGCGGGTGCATCACCCGTCCACTGTTGCGGGCTCATGTACCAATCCGTGCCCACCACGCGATGATAGCCCACGTCCGGCAGGTTTGGATTCATGGCGCGCGACAAGCCGAAGTCCGCGAGCTTGAGTTGGCCGCGCGCGTTGAGGATCAGATTCGCGGGCTTCACATCGCGATGAACGATGCCAACGGTGTGAACGTGATCGAGGGCGCGGCAGAGGTCGCGCATCCACGGCTCGATTTCAGAGATGGGAAAACGATGGCCGGGTTTGTCCACTCGCATCGCCCAGAGCGACCAGCCTTCCACGTATTCCATCGCCACGGCCACGCCGTGATTGCCGTGATGAAAATCATAGATCTGAACAACGTTGGGATGAACAAGATGTGGACTGCGTGTGGCCTCGACCTTGAGGCGTTCAACTTCCTTTTCATCCGTTGCGAGATGAGCCGGGAGAAATTTAAGCGCGACGAGACGTTCACTCACGCGATCTTGCGCCAGCCACACAGACGCCATGCCGCCTTGACCGAGGGTGCGTTTGAGATAGTAACGCTCGAACACCCGCTGGCCTGCGGTGAACGGAGTATCGGTTTTGTCGAGATTCGCCATCAGATTCACGATACCAGACGCGGCTGCGTTCGCTTGAAAAAAATCAACGCTACTTTTTATCTGCGGAAGGAGCAGGCAAGTTGATCGCGGGAGTCCTCATCGGTTGGAGCACGCAGCCGTTTGGTGTCAGTGAAATCGTGACCGCTCCTGTGTTGCGCGTGTAAAGGACGGGGATGTTGCGGCGTGCGAGGCGTTCCTGAAGTTGATCCTTCGCGCGCTCCGTGGCGGGAACTTCCGGGTCGGCCACGATGATGACGCGCGGGTGGATGGCGTCGAGCAATGCGTCGCCGATGGGTTCGGATTGCGTGGGGATGCCTGTGACGACGATGTCTGCTCGCAAGTCTGGCGTGCGATCAAATAATAGATTCTGCCCGATGCGTCCGAGATCGGAGAGCAGCAGGATGCGTGTGCCGTTGAACTCACCAGCGATCACGAGCGCGCCATCATCGGCTTGTGTCGCATCGTCGGTCGGCGTGGGATGCAGAACGCGCCACGGGCCGAGGGCATCGCCGCGATGGACGGTGCGGAGGCGGTTAGGCTCGCGTTGCATGTCAGCGAAGATGCGGCGGTAAGCCACGGAGCGGAAGCGGAACGAACTCGCAAACGCCTCGCCGATACCAAACTCCTTGTCCAGATCGTAAATGCCGCCGACGTGCCGCAAGTCTCCGTGCGTGAGAGCGAGGCGGGGGATGTGGTTCACGCCTTGTCCGCGCAGGTAAGGTCGTGTGATGAACTCCACCGAGTTGGTGTTGCCGCAATCAATCAACCAGTCGTTTTCCCGCCCTGGAGCATCGAGATGAACAGCGTGTCCGCCGTTGAGCGGGAGGATGGCGAGCGTGATCTCTCTCCGCGATTGATTGAATTGCCACGCGTAAAACGTGGACACAAGCAGCAGGGCAGCGAAAGTTCTGCGTCGTTGCTCAGGCTTCCAAAGCCAACCGCTCATCGAACCGATAAGCAGCGCGTAATAAAAAATGAACGTGACCGCCGACGGCGCGGGCACGTAGAGAAATGCGCCGGGCAATTCCGTACACCAGCGGCTGACCTTGATCATCGCGAGCATCCACGCCCAGGCGCAGTGGTTGAATAATTCCGTGAGCCATGGCAGCAGATCGCCGCAGAGCAGGCTGCCGAGATTGCACATGAGCGTGACGCTGCTCATGGGAACGACGACGAGGTTCGCCAGCAATGTCACCGGGCTGAACAGGTGGAAGTAATACGCCGTGAGTGGCAGTGAACCGAGCCACGCAGCGAGTGATGTGACGAAACTTGTGAGCACCACGCGGGCCGCATAGCGCAAGGCTCGTTCCCGTTTGGGGATGACTTCGGGCGCGAGCAGCGGATCAATTGCCAGCAAGTGGTCGCGAAGTTTTTCCAACGGCGGCAGGAACAGCGCGATGCTCAATACGACGAAGAAGGAGAGTTGGAAGCCTGCTTGAAAGAGTTGTTGAGGATCCCAGAGCAGGATCGCGAACCCGGCGGCGGCGAGGGAATTGAGCAGATCGCTTGGTCTGCGCAGTGACCAACCTCCGATGATGATCGTCATCATGATCGTGGAGCGGATGGCAGAGGATTGCCAACCGGTCGCGCCAGTGTAGAACCAGATGAGCGGAATCACGACCACGCCACACCACGTTCGTGGCACGCGGACGACGCGCAGCAGAGCGACAAGAATCGCCGCGATAAGCGCGATGTGCAGTCCGCTGATGGCGAAGATGTGCATCGTGCCGGAGCGCATGAAGGGTTCGTTGACTTCGCTGGTGAGCGCAGTTTTCCAGCCAAGAGTCATGGCCCACATCAAGCGGAGAGATTCATCCTGTTCGGGCAGGCCACGAGCAAGAGTTTGTTGAGCCCAACGCAAAAAGCGATCTGAGAACGGCGGCGTTTTGTTTGTGTCTGTATCCACGACGCGCCAGTCCGAACGCGAGTCGGCCTTGAGTTGGAAATAGATTCCTTGACGCGCGAGATAGACGCGGTAATCGAACAACCCCGGGGCGACAGGAGTTTGCGGGGTCGCGAGAACACCCGCGATTTCGACCTCACGTCCAGCGTAAAAGTCTGGCGAGAGTTCGCCTTTGGTCGTGACGATTATTTTTCCTGTGGCGGGTCGCCAACCCTCTTTGAGCGAGAGCGCAGAGATGCGGAGTTGAACCAGCGTATGAGAAAAGTCATCACCACCTCGGTCGCGGATGCGAAGGCTGGGCGTCTCCAGCAATGAGCCACGCACGGTGGCGAGAGCGGGTTCACTGCCCGCAACGGTTCGGATGTCATGCGGCGAGATGACGGCGGTGCGGTTCACCATGTTTGTCCAGCCAACGAGAATGATCAGAGGCCAGAGCACGAGCGATCGCATCCGGGAGAGAGCAACCGCAGCAATCAGGAGACAAAAGGACGCGGTGAACAGCCAGAGGAGGGGAGGTTGAACCACCACAGCCAGCAACAGGCCGCCAGCATAACAAAGTGCGACCGGTAGCAATGGCCGTTTCATGATTCACGCGGATGAAATCAAAACGATATAAGCGAGTCACGCTTTGATTTGGGGACAGCAGTGTTTCCGATTCACATCACCAACTTACCGCTTTTTCAAAAGCGCGTTCTGCTTTAGCCTGTCCTCAATGAATGTGACTGAACAGATGACGCTGTTGGCGAGGCAGGCCAAGGCTGCATCACGCGCACTTGTCCGATTGAGCTCGGCTGAAAAGAACGCGTGTCTGCTGGCGATGGCTGATGCGCTGGATGCAAACAGCAATGTGATCCAGCAGGCGAATGCTTTGGATATGGATTTCGGTGCGAAAGCGGGTTTGTCAGCCGCGATGTTGGATCGGCTCAAGCTGGATGATAAACGCGTTGGGGCTATGGCGAAGGGATTGCGGGAAGTCGCAGCATTGAATGATCCGGTCGGGCGCATTCTGGATGAGCGCACGCGTCCGAATAGTTTGAGACTGCAAAAGATTTCCACGCCTATCGGTGTGGTGGTCATCATCTATGAATCGCGTCCCAATGTGACGGCGGATGCGGCGAGTCTGTGTTTCAAATCCGGCAACGCCACAATATTGCGCGGCGGCAAGGAGGCGTTGAACTCCAATCAGATCATAGCCCACACGATGATCGAAGCGGCGCGCAAGGTGAACACAAAATTCCCTGAGCACGCCATCCAAGTGGTGGCTACTGCGGATCGTGAAGCGATCCCTGAGTTGCTTTCCCTGACTCAATACGTGGACTTATGCATGCCGCGCGGTGGCGAGGGTTTGATCCGCGCAGTGACGGAGTGCAGCAAAGTTCCTGTGATCAAACATTACAAGGGCGTGTGCCATGTGTTTGTGGACGCGGCGGCCGATTTGAAGATGGCGGAGGAGATTGTTTTTAATGCGAAGTGTCAGCGACCCGGCGTTTGCAATGCGATGGAGACATTGCTTGTTGATGAATCAGTAGCGAAACAGTTTCTGACTCAACTTGCGCCGAGACTTGCAGGCAAAAACGTAGAACTGCGCTGTGATGCGACAGCGCTCGCACTATTTCAATCAGTGACTGGTAGCCAACGATCGGCGATCAAAGCCGCGACAGAGCAGGATTGGTTCACGGAATATAACGATTACATTCTGAACGTGCGTTTGGTGCGGGGTGTCGCGGGGGCGATTGACCATATCAATCATTATGGCTCAGGTCATTCGGACACGGTTGTGACGCGTGATGAAAAGACTGCGCAACAATTCATGGCAGAGGTGGATTCTGCGGCAGTGTATTGGAATGCGAGCACGCGATTCACAGACGGTGGAGAGTTTGGAATGGGCGCGGAGATCGGCATTAGCACCGATAAGATTGGCGCCCGCGGGCCGATGGGGCTCGAAGAATTGACGAGTTACAAGTGGCTTGGGTTTGGGAGTGGACAGATCAGAGAGTAAATGGATTGCCTATAAGTCCTTGGTTTTCAGATAAGTCTGATGGGTTTTCTCCAAGAGGCATCTGAATGGAAAAAGTTCCCTAAGAAAGTTCAAAAATCCAAAATATAATTATAGACGGCATTTTCTCTCTGTGGCCTAATCGGAGCGAAGCCAAGCGTATTGGTTATTTAGTTTTAACCCGAGTAGTTATGAATAAACAGATACTCAGAAGATTTTCAGTTTTCGTGGTGACGACAGCTTTTTGTATATGGACAAGCACGAGTGCTTTGGGCCAGTTGACATTTGTCAGTTCCAATGGTCTTCGTTCGGCGTCGGCGACGTTTGACGTAGTTGCAGGGAATCTTCAAATCACGCTCAACAACATCTCAACGAATGATGTCACGAGTCCAACGGGCGGCGGTGCCATTTTAACCTCAGTGTTCTTCGACCTTGC
>JANPGI010000524.1:0-1539 GCA_031423875.1 Verrucomicrobiota bacterium
CCGTCGCGTTGATCTGTGGCGAAGATGATTTCGCCGTGAAGCAACGTGCGAAGGAACTTTTCAAAAAATGGAGCGTCGAACTCGGCGGTGAGGATCACGAAACCATCGAGGCAACGGTCTCTAACAGCGGTGATGCGCTCAAGGTGATTGGCAGGCTTCGCGAGGCACTTCAAACACTTCCCTTCTTCGGCGGCGGCAAGGTGGTCTGGTTGCGCGATTGTAATTTTCTTGGTGACGAACGCACGGCTTCTTCCGGCGATGTGACGGATACGCTTGGAGAACTCGCCCACGAGTTGAAGGAATTCCAGTGGAAGAGCGTGAGGCTGCTGGTCAGCGCAGGGAAGGTGGACAAGCGAAAAGTTTTTTTCAAGATGCTCGATAAGATCGGGAAGGTGGAGAGCTTTGATGGCTGGTCGGTCAATGATAAGGATTGGGCGGTGCAGGCCGAGATGATGGCGCGTAAAGCGGTGCAGGCACGCGAGAAAAATATCAGCGAGGACGCGTTGGCGGAATTGGTGGCGCGCATCGGACCGCAGCCCCGGCAGTTGGCCAACGAGGTGGAGAAGGTTTGTCTTTATGTCGGTGAGCGCAGTGAGATCACGGAGGCGGACGTGAACGCCATCTGTTCAAAGAATAAGATGGCGCGGGCGTTTGCGTTGGGTGATGCGCTGGGGAATCGCAATCTGCCGGTCTTGCTGCGGTGCTTGGACGATGAATTGTGGGAAATGCAGTTCGACAAGGACAAGAGCGAGATCGGGATGCTCTACGGATTGATCTCGAAGGTGCGCGCATTGTTGATGCTGAAAGAAATGATCCGAGAAGGCTGGATCAAGGCGACGAACGACTACAACAGCTTCAAAACGCAGATCGAACGTGTGCCTGCGGCGAAACTTCCTTCGGACAAGAAATACAATCCGCTCGCGCTGAATCCCTACGTCTTGTTCAAGGCTCTCTCGCAAGTGCGGAATTATTCCGAGACAGAACTGGTGCACGCGATGGAGTTGTTGTTGCAAGCGAACCGGAGGCTGGTTTCCAGCGCACTGGATGAGAGGATTGTTTTGCAGCAAACACTCGTACAAATTGTCGGCGCGCCTAGTATGCGCCAGGCAGGAACGCGGTCTGCGGCATAGATAGTCGGAAACGAGATTGGAATGGAGTTGTAATTGATACGATGAATCCGCCCACGGCAAAATTGATGGTGTTGATCGGTGAGCAGTTCGCTTGCGTGAAAGTCGCGGGTCGAGCGAACTTTGCCACGAGCGTGGATTTCAAGACGGTTCTCGCTGGGTTGGAGTCAAAGGGGTATCCGTATATCGTCATTGAGCTATCGGAGTGTTCGCTCATGGACAGCACGTTTCTCGGTGTTCTGGCCGCGTTTGGCGTGAAGCTGAACCCAAGCGGAGCAGGTTGTGTGAACCAGGTGATTGAGCTGCGGAACGCCAACGAGCGGTTGCTGGAGCTGCTGGAGAATCTGGGTGTGCTGCATCTATTCAAAAGCTGTCAGGGCGAGCTGCCGAGTTGCCAAGAGGTCGCATCCGA
>JANPGI010000525.1:0-1808 GCA_031423875.1 Verrucomicrobiota bacterium
GTAACCTTCGATGACGAAGTCAGCGTTGGCGGGAACTTCCAGATCGTTCGTCTCGCACTTGATCATCTCGACGGATTTTTTGCGGAGATAACCGGCGAGGAGAAATTCATCCAGCCCGTCCGGCATCGGCGCGGTCGCGGCGAAGGGAAACATCGGGTCGCCGCCGATGAAAATGGCGACGGGCATGCGCTCGCCGCGTTCGTAGTAACGACGGCCATGGCGCGCGGCAACTTTCTGCAACTGCCAGTGCATGCCGGTGGTTTTGTCGTCGTAAATCTGGATGCGATACATGCCGAGATTGCGCTCGCCCGTGTCCGGGTCGCGCGTGACGACGCAGGGCAGCGTGATGAAACGTCCGCCGTCCAGCGGCCAGCAACGCAAGATCGGAATGTTCAGTAAAGTTGAAGGTTGAAGGTTGAAGGTTGAAGGTTCGTTGACGTCCGGCGCTTTCGGCCAGCTATCAACTCTCAACTTCGGACTATCAACCAAATGAATCACATCCTTGCACGAACCGCTCTTCACCGTCTTCGGTTTCGCGTGGCGCAAATCCAGCGCGAGCGAGAGCAGCTTGATGGCTTCCTTGAAACTCGTCGGCGGCTTGGCCTTCATCAGCGCGCCGAGTTCGTTCGCCACTTCGTCCACGGAATTCGCGCCCATGCTCATGGCCATGCGCTTGTGCGAGCCGAGCGTGTTGATGGCCACGGGAAACGGCGAGACGACGCCGTTGACGGTGGGCTTTTCGAACAGCAGCGCCTTGCCGCCACCGGGCAATTTCATTTCGCGGTCGGCGATCTCGGTGATTTCGAGTTCGGTGGCGACGGGCTGGGAAAAGCGTTTGAGTTCGCCCGCCTTGTCGAGGGCGTTGACGAAATCGCGGAAGGAATCAAAAGCCATGCGCGGAAGTTAGCAAAGTAATGCGTAGCCGAAACTCAAAAACTCAGAGGCATTTCCAAGCCGGAACGATCCAGTTGGAATTCAACGCAAAGACGCCAAGAGGCAAAGGCGCAAAGGTATGACTGAAAAAATTCAAAGCAGGCCAAGGCAGCGTCTGCCCACTAAGCGGAATTCCTCGGCCGATTTATGTATCCTTGCGCCTTCGCGCCCTTTGCGTCTTTGCGTTAAAAACCGGATTTATAGATTCGGCATCGTCAATTCCTTTTGCGTGAGACTCACGCTTAATGCGTGAAAATTCCGCACGAAAGTGACGCGCGTGTGAGTGAATTGCTCGGTTTCACGCATAAAACGGCGGTGGCACTGGCGTTGCTAAAAGATTTGTGAAAACAGGTTTGACTGTGCGGTGTGCCTCATTAGAGTGCGCCCACTGTTTCACCGAAACCAAAACAAAAAAACAAACAACACTATGAAAAACACACGTAAAAAACTCGGAGCGTTCACGCTCATCGAGCTGCTCGTCGTGATCGCGATCATCGCGATCTTGGCGGCCATGCTCCTCCCCGCACTCGCCAAGGCCAAAGCCAAAGCGCAGCGCATCAGTTGCACAAACAACCTCAAGCAAGTCGGCCTCGCCTTCCGTATCTGGGCGGGTGATAACAACGAACGCAATCCGTCAGCTGTTCCTGGTAACCAAGGTGGTGCTGCGGAAGCCGTCGGCTTTCGTGGTAACGGCGCAAACTTCGCTGCCAACATCCTCACTGTGAACGCAGCAACCGGCGCGCGTCTCAGCGGTGGTGGCGTATTCGCGATCTTCGCTGTGATGTCCAACGAACTGAACACACCCAAGATCCTGTATTGCCCTTCCGAATATCGCTCCACGGTCACCCAAGGCACCATCTTTGGTAACTCTGTTG
>JANPGI010000526.1:0-3215 GCA_031423875.1 Verrucomicrobiota bacterium
CCGGCATTGCCGCGCGCCTTAACTTTCCTGCTGGTCTGGCGTCGGATGGCGCAGGCCATCTTTATGTGGCGGATTTAGGAAACAACATCATCCGCACAACACGAACAGTTTCGCCGACGTTGCAGATCGTGACGGCAGGCAGTCAATTCGTCCTCTCATGGCCCACGTCATCGCCGGGATTCACTTTAGAGACCAGCCCAACCCTCAGTGCGGGCGCAGTCTGGACACCGCTCGCCACAGGCGTTGTGATCTTTGGAGACAATTTTTTTCGGACGAATGCTTCAGGCAGCACGGCCTTCTATCGGCTGCACAAACTGTAACAGGTTTTCTGCATTTTTTGTGAAGACGAGCAGCGGCGCAACGCCTTCGCAACAGCGCTTGATCGGGCGTCACCCTGTCACTTTTCCCTTACAGGCCAAGTCGATTTGAAATAATCTTCATTGTTATGCGTGAACGTCCGTTAATCCTTGTTTCCCCCAGCGTCGAGACCAAAGGTGCAGAGTTTGAAGATATGTCGCTCAGTCTTTCGCTTCCGTATGAGCGGGCGTTGCTGGCGGCGGGGGCGTTGCCGTGGCCGATCCTCTCACTGACTTCACGCGAGGAGATCGCTGAGTGTGTCCGTCGTGCGGACGGCGTGTTGTTCACCGGCGGAGAAGATGTGCATCCCGTGCTTTATGATCAGAAGATGCCGCAGCGGTTGCGAAAGAAGTGCATTCTCACGCCGGATGGCGGTTGCCGGGACTTGCGAGAGCTGATGTTGGTGGATGAAGTGTTCCGCCAACGCAAACCTCTGTTGGCGATCTGTCGCGGGCAACAGATTTTGAACGTGGCGTTGGGCGGGACGTTGTTTGCAGATATCCCAACACAACTGCCAGACGCGATAAACCATCGCCGCATGGACGAACGCTGCGCCAAAGTGCATGAAGTAGGTTTGACACCGGGCGGGCTGCTGGCCAAGATAACTCGCAAGCGTGTTCTAGGCGTGAACAGCACGCATCACCAAGCTGTGGATCGCCTCGCGGATGTTTTATCTGTCTCCGCCAGCAGTTCCGATGGAGTGATCGAGAGTCTGCAATTAAAACCTGAAGTGTCGCACCTGCTTCCGTTCCTGTTGAGCGTGCAGTTTCATCCGGAACGATTAGCGGATCGCCACGCAGAGCATCACGCCATTTTTGCCGCGTTCACGAAAGCCTGCGCGGTGGTACGACGAAAGAAATAATTTTATGAAGGGTAAAGTTCTACTTGTTGATGACGAACCGAACATCCGCGACTTGATCGCCGCTGTGTTGCAGCGCGAATATCAGGTGACGGAAGTCGAGAGCGGTGATGCGCTGAAAAAAGCGTTCACAGACAATCCGCAACCCGATGTCGTCGTTCTTGATCAAAAGCTACGCGACGCCACGGGTCTCGAACTGTTGCCCCTCATCAAGAAACGCTGGCCCGACACCGAAGTCATCATGCTCACCGGCATGGGCACGATGGAGATGGCGATGGAAGCGGGACGTCTTGGAGCGTTCACCTTTTTGACCAAGCCTTTCGAGACAGAAAAACTTCTCGCGGATGTGCGTTGCGCTTTTGAGAGCAAGCAGAAGAAGCAAGAGAACGTCGCTCTGCGCGGCGCGCTCGAAATCATGAGCGGCAACACATCGCCCGTGTTCAACAGCGCCGAGATGAAGGAAGTCGTTCGCACGGTGGAACGCGTCGCTCCGAGCGATGTTACCATCCTCATCTGCGGCGAGAGCGGCACGGGCAAGGAAGTCATCGCCGATCTCACACACGCCATGAGTTCCCGCAGCAAGGGACGAATCATCAAGATCAATTGCGCTGCGTTGCCTCGCGAGCTGATCGAGAGCGAGTTGTTCGGCTCCGTCAAAGGCGCGTTCACCGGCGCTCATGCCGACCGCGAAGGTCTGTTCCGTCAGGCCGAAGGCGGCACGCTGTTTCTGGACGAAATCTCCGAGATGCCCATTGATACGCAGAGCAAATTGCTGCGCGTGTTGCAGGATCAAAAGGTGCGGCCCGTCGGCGGCAAATCCGATTACCAGACGAACTGCCGTCTCGTCGCAGCAACGAACCGTAATCCAGAGGAAGCGATCAAGGACGGCAAGTTGCGCGAGGATCTGTATTACCGCATCAGTGCTATTTCCGTGAATCTTCCTGCCTTGCGCGAGCGTCGCGATGACATCATGCCGCTGGCGACTGCGTTCTTGAAACGTTTTTCTGGTCAGGCCAATCGCACGATCAAAGGCTTCACGCAATCGGCCGTAGATCGGCTTACGGGCTTCGACTGGCCGGGCAACGTGCGCCAGTTGCAGAACGAGATCCAGCGCGCCGTGTTGCTTTCCGAAGGCGAGATGATTGACGGTGCTGATCTCTCGATCACCCGCTCCAAGCCCGATGGCGCGGAGTCACAGGACACGAATTTCACGTTGCTCGAAGGCGTGGAACGCAATGCCATCGTCAACATGCTCAAGGAAACCAACGGCAACAAACTTGAAGCCGCCAAACGCCTCGGCATCGGACGCCAGACGCTTTACAACAAGATCAAGGCTTACGG
This sequence comes from Verrucomicrobiota bacterium, assembly GCA_031423875.1. Lineage (GTDB taxonomy): Bacteria > Verrucomicrobiota > Verrucomicrobiia > Limisphaerales > JADLHS01 > JADLHS01. The sequence goes on from JANPGI010000526.1 coordinate 2,558, forward strand.
CATCGAGGTCTGAGAGCGATGTTCCGCCAAGCCGGAAAGCCCGGCCTGCGTCAGCGAAGCTGTCTGACGCTACGGCTTTTTCTTGGGCGGGGACGGCCTTCTGATTTCTGCATTGAAAGTTCCAGCCGCGTAGCTGTGTTCGTCGTCCGGTGTGGCGATGAAGATTTTCCCCGGTAACCACTTCCCGTTCACTTGTCCGAATTCCAAGCGCGCCGCGTAGCCCATCTTGAATTCCTTGTTCACAACTTTGCCGCGTTCATCTTTCCATCGTAGGATGACTCTGGGCGCATTGGTGCGAGTAGGCTCGATGATCACAGTTTTTCCGGCGATATCTTCGGTGCGTTTCGCGAACAGATGGATGGACACGCCGACATCGGGCGGCCACTTCGCGCCTTGTCGTAGATCAAGTCTGCCTTCCTGAATCGTGGAGCGTTCCAGATCGAAACCGAATCCGCTCACCGCGCCACTGGCTGGCGCGTCAGGGATCACTGCGGCGTCCAGATTGAGTGTCCAGTTCGTCGCGTTGGCTGAAGGTGGCGGCAGGATGGCTGCGGGTTCTGAGTTGGTCTGAGCAACGGCTGCGGTCAGAGTGGTGTTCGTCTGTTCATCGTTTGCCGCAGTGCGCTGAACCTTCTTTGCATAGATGTAATATGCGATC
>JANPGI010000527.1:0-5308 GCA_031423875.1 Verrucomicrobiota bacterium
GGCGTCGGGTGGCGCGGTCGGGGCCATCATTTCGGCCCGAACTGCCAAAGCAGACACGCCCAGCATCAGCGCTGTAAAGGCAGCGCGCCGGATAAACATATTCATTTTTCCTCCCATGGCCGTTGCCGGCCTCATTGGTACCAAGTCTTCTCCCGAGCCTCGCCAGCGGGAAACTCCCGCAGGTCTGGTTATTCCAGCATTGCGGCGGACCGGGTTTCCAGCAATACTGTTTTGACAGATTGTATTCCGGGAATTTAAGATTCAGATGTCTGCGGTCACGAAAGACAGCGTCAACCTTGAACGGGTTGGATCCGTTCCAAGCCACGAACGGCACTTCTATTCCGCCAACCGTGCTTTCGGCCGGTTCGGCATGCGCATTTTTGAACCGGTGATCATGCCGCAGCCGCATTGGCACGGATGGAGGCCAAAACCGGCGAGCGCGTGGCTGCCCGGCTCTACATCCAGAACACCGCTGGTGAATGGTTCTTCGCCGACTCTGCCGCGACCAACGGCACAGCCATACCCTACGCCCGCACCAATCGCGTGAATCCCGCATCCGTGGAATGTCACACCACGCTTTCCGCTCATCCGTTTCGCGCCGAACTGCCACCGGGCAGCTACACGTTCACCATCGAGCGCGGAAAGGAATTTCACCCCTTCACAAAAGCGGTTGAAGTGGGAACGACGCCCGTCTCGCTCAAGTTTGAATTATCGCGCTGGGTCAACATGGCGAAACTCAACTGGTTCTCCGGAGAAACTCACGTGCATCGTTCGCTGGTGGAATTGCCAACGCTCGTGTTGGCCGAGGATTTGAACGTCGCTTTCCCCCAAACGTATTGGGCCATCGAGGGCTTTACCCCGCCGACTCACAGTCCCAAGAACGGCACAACGGAAATCCCCGCCAAGTTGATCCGTGCGGACGACACCCACGTCATCTGGCCGCGCAATACGGAATATGAAATCTATCGCTTCAGCGGCAAGGTTCACAACCTCGGCGGCATGTTCATCCTGAACCATCGCGAGCCATTCACCCTCGGCGCACCGCCCATGCGGCCCATCGCTGAAGCGGCACACCGGCAGGGCGCGCTGCTCGACATGGACAAGCACGACCGCGCGTGGTCGCTCATGCTCGTGCCGGTGATGAAGATTGATCTGTTTGAACTCGCCAACAACTGTCTCTGGCGCGCTCCATTCGCCTTCACCAATTTCAATCTGCCCGCGCCTGCATTCATGAATCTCCCGGATGCAGGACACAGCGGCGGCGAGCGCGACTGGGCCGATTACGGTTTCATGAGCTATTACGCGCTGCTCAATTGCGGCTTCCGGCTGCGGCCCACGGCGGGTTGCGCCAGCGGCGTTCATCCTGTGCCGCTGGGCTTTGGCCGGGTGTATGTCCATTGCCTGAACGGCTTCAGCTACGAGGATTGGATCAAAGATCTCGATGCCGGACGCAGTTTTGTCACCACCGGGCCGATGTTGCTGGCGCGGATAAACGGCGAAGTGATCGGGACGCAATTCAAACTCCGCCCCGGCGAATCGCGTCGCGTAAAAATCTCCGCCACAATTCTCAGTGAGCAACCCGTCACCCGCATTGAACTCGTCGTGAACGGTGAGGTGATTCCCGCTTCGACACAGAAACCAGTTCGCAACGGCGATGGCGCGTTTGAAATCCCATTCACCGCAAACGTCCAGGTCAACGGCACAAGCTGGATTGTGCTCCGTTGTTGGGAGGAACGAGCGGATGGCCGGGTTCGGTTTGCCCACACCGCGCCGAGTTGGTTTGATGATGCGAGCCGACCCTTGCGCCCCCGCCGGGCGGAAGCGGCCTGGCTGGTGGAACGCATGACGGAAGAAATCGAGTTGAACACCGGCGTCCTACCACCCGCCACCGTGGATGAATTCCGTCAGGCGAAATTGATTTACGAACAGATACTGAACACCGCGCGATGAAAATCAAAACACTCACACTGCTGGCTGCCTTGGGGATTTCACTGTTGCGCACCACCTCGGCTTTGGCGCACGGCATTGACCTTCCCAAGCCCACCGCCGATGAACTGAAGCAAACGCAGCCGCCGCTCGCAGGCTCGACAACCTTTGCTCGCGAACTGCTCGGTCACATCCGCAATCAACTAGCCCAAACCCAGCTCGTATTGCTCGACAGCGTCCTGGAACAATTTGCCGCCGCTGATCGCATCCGCGCAGGTGAAGCGCACGATGCCACTCCCGCCGAAGCCGCGTATCATCATTGGCGCGCGGAGCAGAGCTTGTTGAAATTGCTTTCGGAAGTTCCCGATCTCATCGCGCTGGATTTCCGACACGGTTCACCCACCCGGCATCCCGACACCGCACTCACCCTGGATTCGCAGTTCAATCTGCTGCTGCTCAAAGTCGTCACCGGATCGGCCTCGACGAATTTTATCATCCACGAGATGAACATGACCACGGAACGCGATTCCAAGCCCTATCGTTTCAATATCGTTTCCAACGCCACCACGTTTGTTCTGGTGAAGCTCGAGCAAGTGCCATCCGACAAAACCATTTTTCACGTTTCATTCCAGCATGAAGGCGCGAATGAGCCGGCGTTCTGGTGGGCATTGTCCTTCAGCGCGAAACCCGGCGGCCAGCTCGCCGTGGAAGTGTTGGATGAAAACGACCAGCCCGTGCCGGTGTTGCTGCGGCTGACTGCCAAGCCGAGCCAGCGGTTGTTTGAGCCAGCGGGCGCGGTGGACATGTCGCCGATGATGAATGACGTGACCAGCCTGCCGATCTACGGGCCGGGACGCGGCTACATGGTTTATATCCCCGGCCCGTTTCAGGGACGTTACTGGATCGTGCCGAAACCATTTGAGATGGCCGTGCCGGCAGGCGACTGGGAAATTCACGTTCTTCACGGCATCGAATACGAACCGTTGCACGACACGTTCCTCGTTGATCCCGGACAGTGGACACGCAAGACGTATCGGCTCAAACGCTGGACGAACATGCCGCAGCGCGGCTGGTATTCCGGCGACGACCATGTGCATTCGCGGCTAATGAGCAGCGAAGACGCGGAGAAGCTGCTGGCGTTCACGCGCGCGGGAGACATCCACGTCGCCAACGTGCTGGAAATGGGCAACGAGATGCGCACTTGGTATGCGCAGCGCGGCTTTGGTCCGAAGTTCCGCGTGCGCGACGATGCGGGTTTGCACTGGCTCGTGCCCGGCCAGGAAGACCCGCGCTCGATGCTCGGTCACGCCATCGGTCTGAATCTCACCGCCAAAGTTCGCGACCTGAATCGCTACTATCTCAACGACTGGGTTGCGGAAGAGATTCACAAACAAGGCGGGCTTTACGGCCACACGCACGTCGGCGCGAAGGCGTTGTCAGTCGAACGCGAGATGGCGGTGTTCACGCCGATGAACATTGTGGATTTCAACAGTATCATGCAGGCGGCGTTGAACACGGATTACTATTACGACTTCCTGAACATGGGATTCAAGATGACCGCCAGCGCGGGAACGGACACGCCCTACGGCGGCACGGTGGGCTGCGTGCGGCTCTACGCGGATTGTGGGACGAACAAACCCTTCACGCCGGATGCGTGGTTCGCCGCGCTCAAGGCGGGTCGCACGTTTGTCACCACTGGCCCGATGCTGGAATTCCAGGTTGAGAACGCACGCCCCGGCGATGAAATCACAGTGACCAATGACCGTCCGCTCACAGTAAAAATCCGCGCTTGGGGACAACACGGAGCTTCTGCGCCAGCCAAACTGCAACTGATTCAGTTTGGCAAAGTCATCAAGGAAGTTGCCGCCACCAGCGCGGATCAGAACGAACTCGAACTCACCGCCACCGTTCCTGCCGGTCATGGCGGCTGGCTCGCCGCGTATGCCGTGGGGCAAAATCGTTCCGAGGCCATCACCACGCCGGTCTATGTCGTGCGAAAAGGATTTCGCTTCTGGGACACGACGCAGGCGGCGGGTTTGATTCAGCGTCAGCTTGCGGTGTTGAACGAAACAGAAAAAAACGTGACCGAAGCGCAGGCCGCAAAACAAGGCGGGAGGACGCCGCTGGATTACTACAATCGCTGGCCTGCCGAGCAGTCAGCGGCTCTGGGCGAGCGCATCACCAAAGCCCGCACCTTCTATCAGGAAATGCAGCGCAACTTGGAGCGTGAGTCGGCGGCGCGAAAGAAAACCCCGTGACCACCTTTACTGGCCATTCAACCGCGCACGTTCGCGTCTTGCTGGCGATTTTGTTTTTGTATTTCACCGCTGCCATCTCGTCGGCAACGGCCAGCGGTTTTCCTCTGTCGCCCACTTCCGGACACGGCGTCACCCTGCATGGGATTCAGTTCTTAAAAGCCGATTCCCCGCACAATCTCGTCCCCGGCCTTTACCGGACGAACGTCACTTTGAGTGCTGTGGTGCTGGCGGGCATGACGACGGCGATGCCTGAAGCCAGTGATCGTTGGGGCATGAACGAGCCGGCGAATGCCTTTGAAGGGCGGCTCTTCATCGGGGATCGGATTGGCCGCGTGATCGTGCGCTACAGCGACGATACGTTGGAACAGCTTCCCATCCTATTCGGCGTCAATGTCTGGCCTTACGAGCTGTTCACTGAAACCAAACCCGACGAAAAAAACCTGCTCACTTCACGCGCTCTCAAGGGCGGGCCTTACCGCGAACCCTTTGCCAGTGATCCCGCCGCCGCCGAATTGCTCGCCGCCAGCCTGCACATTCTCGAAAACCCGGATGCGCCCAAGCCGCTTCGCTATCTGATGGGAATCCGGGTGAAACCAATTCCCTTGAAATCCATTGAACTCATTGACGAAGGACTTCGCAAAGCGGGCTGGCAAGTTGGCGCAATCAGCGGCCTGCCACTCGGCACACCGCCGCCAACTGGATTGGAATTGCTCGACGAAACTTTCTTCATCCGGCAGCAACATCTCCCTGCGATGGAGGCATTGGCCCGGCGTCTCTATCAATTCGCGAACGCGCTCCCGACGAATCTCGCGCCGCCCGCCGTCAGCGCGGGCTATCCGCAACTTGAATTCACCGGCCCACCCGAAGCGGCGATTCTGGCGCACGTATTCTCTGTGAATGTGCGTGACCTGGTTGAAAACAAACTTGCCCCGGACGGGCGGCTGCGCAGTTCCTCTCCCCTAGCGGCCAATTTTGGCGGCTACATCGGCATGGGGACTTGGCGCGATGGAACGGGCCATTATGCCCATCACAGTTGGTCACGAGATGCCGGCCCGGCACTTCGCGAACTCATTGCGCTGGGTCGTGACCGCGAGGCGCGTGCCGCCGGAGAGACCCTGCTGCGT
>JANPGI010000528.1:0-2779 GCA_031423875.1 Verrucomicrobiota bacterium
GTCTCGGTCTTGCCCACGCCGGTCGGCCCAAGAAAAATGAACGAGCCGATGGGACGATTCGGGTCCTGCAAGCCGCTGCGCGAACGACGCACGGCATTGGATACGGCGGTGATCGCCTGCTTTTGTCCGATGATACGCTGCCCCAACCGCTCCTCCATCTTGAGCAACTTCTCGCGTTCGCCTTCGAGCATTCGTGAAACAGGAATATGCGTCCACGCTGCCACGACGCGCGCGATGTCTTCGTCCGTGACTTCCTGACGGAGCAGCGTGTTGCGGGTGGTGGGTTGTACCGATTGCTTTTCAATGTCGGCCAGCTTCTTTTCCAGATCGGGAATCCGACCATATTGCAGCTCGGCAGACTTGGTGAGGTCGCCAGTGCGACGGGCTTTTTCCAAATCAATCTTCGCCTGCTCCAGTTGCTGCTGCACAATGCTGACGGCGTTGACGGCAGTTTTCTCGTTCTGCCATTGCACCGTTAGCGCCTTGGATTTCTCCTTCAGGTTCGCGAGCGTCTTATCAATCAGCTTAAGCCGCTCCTTGCTGGCGTCGTCCTTTTCCTTCGCGAGCGACATGCGCTCGATTTCCAACTGGAGAATCTGGCGATCAAGCTGGTCGAGTTCCGTGGGCTTGGAATCCAACTCCATCTTGATGCGCGACGCGGCTTCGTCCACGAGGTCAATTGCCTTGTCCGGCAAAAACCGATCCGTGATGTAGCGATGCGACAACGTCGCCGCCGCCACGAGCGCCGCGTCCTGGATGCGCACGCCGTGATGCACTTCGTAACGCTCCTTTAGTCCGCGCAAAATGGCGATGGTCGCTTCTACCGTCGGCTCGGCCACTTGCACCGGCTGGAAGCGCCGTTCCAGCGCCGGGTCTTTCTCAATGTATTTGCGATACTCGTCCAGCGTCGTCGCGCCCACGCAACGCAATTCGCCGCGCGCAAGCTGTGGCTTCATGATGTTTGCCGCATCGCTCGCACCTTCTGCCGCCCCCGCCCCAACGAGCGTGTGCAGCTCATCAATGAAGAGAATGATTTTGCCTTCGCTCGCAGTGATCTCCTTGAGGAACGCTTTGAGCCGTTCTTCAAACTCTCCACGAAACTTCGCCCCCGCAATCATCGCACTCAAATCCATCGCGACGAGCCGTTTGTTCTTGAGCGATTCGGGAATGTCACCACTCACGATGCGTCGGGCCAAACCTTCCGCAATGGCCGTCTTGCCCACGCCCGGTTCGCCAATGAGCACCGGATTGTTTTTGGTGCGGCGCGTCAGCACCTGCATGACCCGACGGATTTCCTCGTCGCGCCCGATGACGGGATCGATCTTCCCTTTCCGCGCCAGCTCCGTAAGATCGCGCCCATATTTTTCGAGCGTTTGAAATTTCCCCTCGGGTGCTTGGTCGGTCACCCGCTGGTTGCCCCGCAACTCTGCCAAGGCCTTTAACACCACATCCCGCTTTAACCCATGCGTTTTGAAAATCTGTTTCAGTGCCGACCCACCGGCATCAAGAATGCCGAGCAACAAATGCTCGGTGCTGATGTAATCGTCCTTGAGCTTGCCCGCCTCGGATTGCGCGGCGTCGAGAGCCTTTTTGAGTTCGTTGCTTGAAAACAAATCGCTGCCGCTCGTGCCGGTGACTTTGTGACGACGGGCTAATTCCTTTTCGACATCCGGCTGAAGTCTGGTCGCGGGCACGCCGATTTTTTCCAAGAGTTCCGGCACGAGGGTCTCTTGCTGCTCAAAGAGCGAGAGAAGCAAGTGTTCGCAATCCACCTGCTGATGCGAGTGGGACTGCGCAATCCGCTGCGCTTCAGCGAGTGCTTCCTGAGACTTTATGGTCAGTTTTTCCTGTTGCATATCCAATCAGTGGAGTTTGACACCCTTACGAGTCAAGTTGTTGAAACAAGAAATAATTTTTCCTGCCGCCGCCGGATGGTTGCCTTTGGTGTTTGTTCCGGCACGGTTTTCTGGCTAACTCAACTCCCATGAAATCGAGGAATGCCCTGAGTCTGCTGCCTTATCCGCAGTCGCTGAAACTCCTACGCGGCACATTCACCATGCCAGCAACACTTCCATCGAACACGATCATCGCGGCTCGCAACTTATCCGCCCCGGATCATCCCGAGGGCTACGCGCTAACCATTGACCGCCGAGTGATCCGGATTGAATACCGCGAAGTCGGCGGCTTGCGCGCGGCGGGAGCGACGTTGCGCCAGTTGCTTCGCGAATACGGTCGCCGCCTGCCCTGCCTGAAGATTCGCGACTGGCCGGATTTCGCGCGGCGCGGCGTGATGCTCGACATCTCGCGCGGTCGCGTGCCGAAGTTGGAGACGTTGCTCGATCTCGTCGAACGACTGGCGGATTTCAAGATCAACGAGTTTCAACTCTACACCGAGCACACGTTCGCGTATCGCAACTACAAATCCGTCTGGCAAAGCTGGGGCGCGCTCACGGCGGCGGAGATCCGCACGCTCGATGCGCGCTGTCGCGAACTCGGCATTGACCTCGTGCCGAATCAAAACTCGTTCGGCCACCTGCGCTACTTCCTCGAACATCCCACGGTCAAGAAGCTCGCCGAGGTTTCCGAACCTTACGAAGGTTCGACCGGCGATTTCCTGCGCTTCCCCACCACGCTCGCGCCCAACAATCCCGGCACGATCAAATTCATCCGCGAGCTTTACGACGAGTTGCTACCGAACTTCTCCAGCAAATTCCTGAACGTCGGTTGCGATGAAACGTGGGACTTGGGTCGCGGCCAGAGCAAGAAACTTTGCGAGCGG
>JANPGI010000529.1:0-1897 GCA_031423875.1 Verrucomicrobiota bacterium
TCACGTTGCAGGAGTTGGCACTGTGTTTGGTTGGAAGCCGATGCGTGGGCGATTCTCCCAAGCGACTTCTGCCGACTTTGTCACCCAGTGCTGCCAAAAACACCATGCTCCATAGATCGCCAAGCCAATCAGAACCAACCAACCCACGAACTTTAATAGTGCATTCATTCGCGACAATTCTACTGCCCTCATCGTCAGGCGCAAAGTCTCAATGTGTCTCACACGACTGCAATTCCCTGAAACAAATAAACGCCGCTCCAATTCGGAGCGGCGTCTTGTGCGACGTGGTGCAAATATCAATTTCCTGATAGATCAGGCGCGGGCAGATACAGGAACGTGATGCGTTCTTGTTCACACCAGGTCAAGGCAGCGTGGCCATCGGCGAACTTCTTTTCTGTTGAGCGGCGACGCTTGCCGACGCGCTCAACCAAGATCGCCGTGGTGCCGGGCGGCTGCGAGACGAGCAACGGTGTTTCCATGTTGTTGGAAAAGTTTGGAATGTTCATCGCGCGTCTTAGTTCAGAGAGTTGCGGTTGATTTTGAAGTCCTCAGACGGCAAGGATTGCTTCTGCGATTTGCCGGGGAGCAGCCGAACAAGTGTCGCAAACGCTTCACAGATTTTGGCTGTTTCCTCGCGCTTTTCATCAGACCAACCACGCGCTTGTTCAAGAAGGTTTGCCAATTTCATATTCATCGCGCACCTCCAGCGCGCGAAACAATTCGCCGCATCACACCCGCATCGGCATCCGCAGTGAACATCTGAGCCACCTCCAACAAGCCGAACTCTTGCAATGCCCTCAACAATGCCGCTACATAACGCGGGCCGTAGCACCCATAATCGCACAAGATGTAATTACGAAAATCCTCATCGAGCTTGGCCAGAGGCACGAACACACGCCAAACCTTGCCGGTCGTAAACTGTTCGGCTCGATCACCCAGGCGTATTCCGAGCGACTGCCCAACTTTCACATTGCCCCGCACCGGAATCCGAACCATATAGTAATCATGTTGCCTTTCTCCAATGCCGCTGGCGAATTGAAGGCAAAGAGCCTCTGCCGATGAGGGTTTGGTTTGCGCCGCTTTCATCGCACCCCTCCCAGCGCGAGGACGCGGATCGGGGCCGCGTGTTGCGCCTCCAATTGATCGAAAGCGTTCAGCCATTCCGACCTCGCCCGCTCGAATGATTTCCGCGCGGCAATGTGCGCGCTCTGCGCCTGCGAGAGCGTTTCACGGGCCTTGCGTTCCAAGTCCTGCGCGCTCTGCATCTGCGCGTAGATCGTTTGTTCAATCGCGCGCGTCATTGGACACCTGCTTTCATTGCCGCCTGATAATCTTCCTTGAGCGCGAGTAATTGTGTTTGCACATGAGAAGTCAGATTGATCAGGCCATTCGTGAAAGGTTGCTTGAGATCTTCCGGCATCGAACCGTCGTCTTCCTTGGTCAACGGATATTCCATCAACTCAATGAGCGCGAAGGCCTGGTCAACTGCGGAGTCCATGCCCAACGCCACAATTTTTTCATCCCGACGTTTCAACCGGGCTTGTTCAAGGATCCCGTGACGGGCTAGAAAAACCTCCGGGATCATCTCATGTCCTTGATTCACCAGCCAATGACACGCATCGGCAAATGACACATGCCGGAATTCCCGACACGCATGTCGCCCGGACGTGTTCAAAACTTTGCGCTCCACAAACAGCCGTCCGAACGCGTCCCGATTCAAACTGTCGCCCCGCTTCGTTTCGTGCAGTTCAATCGTGCTTTTGATGAATTCACAGTCCACGGGTTCCCAGCCGGCGGATTTGCCCGTGGACGCCAGCAGGATCACTTTCAACTTTGCCGCAAACCTGCCTCGCCCGTTCGATTCAACACAGAAGGAAGGGCCGCCCCCCCCCCCCCC
>JANPGI010000530.1:0-2923 GCA_031423875.1 Verrucomicrobiota bacterium
CCCATGCGCCGAAGTTCGCGAAGAATCTCCATCATCTCAATGCGCGCGCGCGGATCAAGACCGCTCGCAGGTTCGTCGAGCAAGAGCAGTTGCGGATCGTGGATCAACACGCGCGCCAGGCCGAGACGTTGTTGCATACCACGACTCAACGCACCGATGAGTGAACCTTTCTTCTCGCTCAAACCAACCAGTTCCAACACATCGCTCACGGTCTTCTCGCGTTGCGACGACGGGATGCGATAGCACGCGCCGAAGAAATCCAGATACTCCGTCACCTCCATGTCTTTATACACGCCAAAGAAATCCGGCATATAACCGATGACGTGCCGCACCTCATCAGCGTCCTTCACAACATCGTGGCCGAGCACTTTCGCCGAACCAGAACTGGGTGCGAGAAACGTGGCAAGGATTCGCAGCGTGGTCGTCTTGCCCGCGCCGTTCGACCCGATGAATCCGAACAAGTCGCCCTTGTTCACCGTGAGATCGAGATTCGACAGCGCAGTCATCGCACCGTAAGTGCGCGTGAGACCGAAAGTTTGCACCGCAGGAATGGGAGGAACTTCGTTCGCCATAAAATTAGTTTTGCGTTTGGATGGAAACCGGCACGCGCCACAACGTATTCGACGCCGTCCGCTTCGTTTTGAATTGGTTGATGGCTGGCACGGGTGACGCATCCGGCGACCATGCGAGTAATAAGACTCCGCCGTTCTTTGCGGTCGAAGAAATGTCCAGCCCGGGCGATGCAGGGAAATTCATGCCGCCTTGCACGGCGGCAATTTCTCCCAACAACGATGCCGCCATGCTCGCCGTCGGCAAATCATCAATGTGTCCGCCACCGCTCCGGCCAAACGCGTATTGCCGCTCCTGTACAATGGATTGATATTGCCCGGCGAGATTGCGGACAAAGATATCGGTGGAAATGCCGTTGCTCTGATCCAACTCCATCGTCCTTTTCTCTCCAGGCGAAAGCGTTCCGAGATCGAAGATCAATCTGTTCACGACGAGCCGCGTCGCAGTGATGGCTTTGCCGCTATGGTTTTCAACCGTCACTCGCCAGCCGTTCGCTTTTGATTTGACCGAAACCGTCAGCGGCAATTCGCCGGAACTCCACCAATCGCTCAGGCACAGTTGGCTCGTCCACACCGGCACGAACACGTCCGCCCTGAAGTTGTCACCCGTGTGCAACAACTCCGTCTTGTCGGAGGTCTGCCCGCTGTGCGACGCCAGATATTCACCGCGCAACGTCGCGAACTTCAGCGTGCTTTGCATCGGATACTTGGCGTTCGACGGCGAGTAGATGGACATGTAACTGCGCCCGCGTAACTCAGCGCGCTCACCGTTGCGCAACACATCCACCACATGCAGTTCATTCAACTCGGATTCACCCGCACGCAGTCTGTAACCGATGAAATAGATCAGCCCGGAGAAAAATATCACGTAACACGGAAACGTGATCCATGTGAGCATCGGCTTGTTGATTTTCTTAAGCCAGATGCGATCAAACGGCCCGATCACGAGCAGATAAACAACGAGCAGGACGAGCAACCAACCCACCGGCAGTTTGTGAACCTGACGGCTGTCCAGCATCGCGCCGAAAAGACCGTCCGCGCCGCTGCCATAGCCGGGGTAATAATTGATCGAAGTATAAAGCTCCATCGGCACATCGAGCATCTTCGTCCAAAACATCGGCAAATCTTTCCACGATTTGAACGGCTCGCGTTCCGGGCTGAACATCAGCGCGGTGACGCGACCCAAACCGCGATTGCCCGTGACGATCAACGGCAGCTCACCCACGGACACCACCACCTTCCCATCGCGTAATGCTCCCGTCACAACACGGATTTCTGCCGCTGCGAATGCGTCATCCCTGCCGACATCAGTGAACGCGGTCACATCCTTCTCCGCAACCGGCGATGGAGAAACAGGCATCGGCATGTTCTGACGATTGCGGCGGTTCCTCGGGATGGGTTGCGGTTTTGGCTGGTCCTGCTGAGTCGAAATAGTTTCCGCCCGCGTCGCTTCGATCAGCCATCGGGTAAGTTCATCATGTCTCGCTACCGACACGATGTCCCTCGGCTCAACTGGTAAAATATTTTTCAACCACGGCGAACCATTCACATCTGCCACCTGCTCGATGGCCACGATGAGATGCCCGCCCGCATTGACCCACGCAATCAACGCATTCGCCTGACTCGAACGCAGTGTCGCCACCACTTCTGAGTTGAGATAGATCGCATCAAGACCTTCGAGCAAGAGCGGATTGTCCGGGAGCATCGTCGGTTGGAAACGCGTGGACGCAGGCTGCATGTCCGGCTGATTGCGCTTGATGGAACGCAACGCCACCATGCCCGACGCCGAGCGCGGCAGTGAACCGATAATCTTTGTCTCCCATCCGACCGTGCGCTGCGGCTGCACACCCAACGCATCCGCGCGAACCTTCCCGCGATCATCAATCAACCGCAAATCCCACGGAGTCGCATAACGCCCCGGAGCGAACGCCGGGATGACGATGCGTTTCAAAGTTCCCGTCGGCAACTCCACCGGCACGCGTTGCGTCTGACCTTTGCCATAATTCGCCGGAGTGACTTCGATGATGCCTCGGATGGGCGGGCCGTCATTGAAGATTTCGCAAGTGATCGGAAACCACGCCGCCTCGCGCACCGTGCCGTCGTAACCAGGGAACACATCAAAGCGCAGGTCCGCCCGTGCGATGGACAACCCGGCAATGGTTAAAACGAGAAGAGAAAAAGCCCGGAACGCGGATTGCGCCCGCCGGAGAAGTTGATTGAAAGCCATGTGCATTCGCTGCTCCCCATCTTGATTAACCCCGCGCAGGCGGATGGATTGGCAGACATATACCCAGACCAGTGAGAGGGGGGCAATGTTCAAATTACGAAAGACACCGGAACAAAGGGCTCAAACC